>CAMYLH010000080.1 GCA_947259065.1 uncultured Desulfobacterales bacterium | reverse complement strand
CTTCGACATTCGACATTCATGATTCGATATTCGATATTCGCTTTTTCAAAGTTTCTTTCTCGATTAGACTGGCCGCTTTTCAGGCCAGCGGCGGCGCTCGTATTTAAAGTTGATTCTTCCTTTATATGAGAACATCAAAATTGCAATCAACAACAAATGGATGCACATCAACCATCGATATCTCCTCCTGAAATCCTCGCTCCGGCTGGAAATAAAGCTTCTTTTCTGGCTGCCGTAGCCGCCGGAGCCGATGCTGTTTACTGTGGATTAAAGCTTTTTTCCGCCCGCATGGAAGCTAAAAATTTTTCCATTGCGGAGTTCACTGCCCTGGTCGGTCTGGCCCATAAAAAAGGTGTTAAAGTATTTGTGGCCGTTAATTCCCTTTTAAAGCCCAATGATCTCATGCGGGCCGGGCAATTTCTGGATCTCCTTCAGCGCCGGGTCAAGCCTGATGCTATTATCATTCAGGATCTCGCAATGGTATCTCTGATCAAACAGACCGGGTTCTCCGGTGAAATTCATCTTTCGACTCTCGCTAGTGCGAGTTTTCCAGCGGCCTTGCAGGTCATCCGGCAACAGCTTCAGGTGGACCGTGTGGTGCTCCCACGGGAGCTTAGCGTCGATGAACTCAGAACCCTGGCTCGAAAATGTCCACCCAATTTAGACCTGGAAGTATTTATTCATGGAGCGCTTTGCTACGGTGTCTCCGGAAGGTGTTACTGGAGTAGTTACATGGGAGGAAAGAGCGGACTGAGGGGACGCTGTGTTCAACCCTGCCGACGACGTTATGCCCAGACCGGCCAAACCCACAGATATTTCTCCTGCCAGGATTTAAGCATCGATGTTCTGGCCAAGGTGCTTTTGTCTATACCCAAAGTTCGAACCTGGAAAATTGAGGGTCGTAAAAAAGGACCACATTACGTGTATTACACGGTTAGTGCTTACCGGATGCTCAGAGATCACCACCATGATCCCAAAATGAAAAAAGATGCACTGCATCTGTTGGCCCGTGCGTTGGGCCGCCCAGGGACCCATTATCATTTTCTACCCCAGCGGCCTCAGAATCCTATCAATCTTCACCGGCAAACCGGTTCCGGACTGCTGGTGGGAACGATTAAGGGAGCCAGGCAAAATTCCTATTTCATTACGAGGGAAAGGTTATTTGCGGGAGATGTTTTGCGGATTGGATACGAAGACGAAGCCGGGCACAGTATCAAACGCATCGGAAGATCGGTACCCAAAGGCGGCCGACTGCACATCAGCCCCTCTTTGAAAAAAGCAGTTGCCAGGGGTGCACCGGTATTTTTGACCGATCGGCGGGAAAAGCATTTAGATGACATGATTTCAGATTTAGAGGATCAGCTCGATCCGATAAAAAGGCATTCCGAGAATGTTTCCCCCTTCGTTCCTTCGTTGCCGACCGGTATTTCAATAAAAACAAGGATGACGGATCTACCGGTCTACCGATCATGGCCGGGATCGAACCCGCCGGGGCAATTGGGACTCTGGTTATCCGGGGGGACTATAAAAAAATTGTCTGGGAAAATGGTTTCCAGGATCAATTGGTGGCTTGCACCGGTAATCTGGCCTGAAAATGAAAACACCGTAAACGAGCACCTGCAGCTTGCAATTAAAAAAGGAGGCCGGCATTTTGTACTGAATGCACCCTGGCAGATTGCCTTGTTTAAAAAGCAAAAAGGCTTCAACCTTTGGGCCGGTCCGTTCTGTAATTTAGCCAATCCGCTGGCCATCGAATCCGCTGGCGCCATGGGTTTTAACGGAGCCATTGTAAGCCCCGAACTTGGTGCCGAAGATTATTTCAAGCTGCCGCGGCACAGCCCGATCCCACTAGGAATCGTAATCGGGGGAAATTGGCCTCTGTGTGTGGCGAGAACACTTGCGGAAGATGTCCAACAGAATAAATCTTTTTCAAGCCCCATGGGTGAACAGGCCTGGGCAACCCGCCATGGTACGGATTATTGGATCTACCCAAACTGGAAACTGGATTTGAGCGTCCATAAAAAAGCACTGCACAGGGCCGGATATGCCCTTTTTGTTTATTTGATTGAACCGCTTCCCAAAGGAGTGAAAATGAAGAAAAGGAAGGGACTGTGGAATTGGGACATAAAACTTCGATGAATTGTATTACTTCTTTTCCAATTCTTCTTTTAATTTTTTTTCCATTTCAGCAAAGAGATCTTTTTTCTTTTGCTTCTGTTGGGCCTGAAAAGTCTCTATTTTTTGGGAAAGCGCTTTCTGGGTGCTTTGAAATTTTTTGAGATCATCTTCCAGTTTGTTCTCAGGCTCATCACGGGGCAGGTCTTCCAATTTTAAATGGTCGTTGATGAACAAACGGGTACCATAGGATCCCTCCACGGCCTTGATAATATCAATGTCTTGGAGTTTGCGACAGATAAAGTAGCCCTGTTCTACGGAAATATTGATGACGCGGCACACATCATCGACAGTAGGCGGCCGGGAATTTAAATGTTCGTACACGCGCATGGCTGCAACCATCAGATGGGCCTGGGAGTATAAACTGGTCTTTTTATTCTGCATGAGCACCCTTATCCGTAAAAATCTGAATTCATGGCACGAACTTGACATACGAGTGGAAGCAGAGTAACATTTCTACGAATTTTGTCAATATTCACAAGACATTTTTTTAAATCTGATAGACGCCCTATTTTTTAAGGGTTTGAAATATGAAAATTTCAATTTATAATAAATTACTGTTCTGCAGGGGAGGTTGAAATGACTGAAATTGTTGATGTAAAAGCCAGAGAGATCATGGATTCGAGAGGAAATCCGACTGTCGAAGTAGATATCTATCTTGCATGCGGAGTCATGGGACGAGCGGCTGTTCCATCCGGAGCCTCCACTGGAAAACGGGAAGCCCTTGAGATGAGAGACAAACGTTCTAAGCGTTTTGGCGGCAAGGGTGTTACTAAAGCGGTGAAAAATGTTCTGACCGTCATCGCCCCCGCGATCATGGGGCTAGATGCCGCCAATCAGATTGCATTGGATCACGGCTTGATCAAGCTGGACGGTACGGTAAATAAAGCAAAGCTGGGCGCCAACGCCATCCTTGGTGTCTCCATGGCGGTTGCCAGAGCTGCGGCTGCGGCCTATGAGATGCCGCTTTACCGGTATATAGGAGGGATCAATGCGAGGAATTTGCCGGTTCCGATGATGAACATCATCAATGGCGGCGCGCATGCGGGCAACAATCTGGATATCCAGGAATTTATGATCATTCCTTTCGGAGCAAGATCGATCACCCAGGCGATTCAGATGGGTGCGGAAACGTTTCATCAGTTAAAAGCAATTCTCAAAGATCGAAAGCTATCCACGGCAGTCGGCGATGAAGGTGGATTTGCACCGGACCTTGAATCCAATGAGACCGCCATTCAACTTATCATGACAGCCATTGAAAGTGCCGGTTACAAGCCCGGTAAAGATATCGGCATCGGTTTGGACGCAGCTGCCAGTGAATTCTATCACAAGGGAAAATACGTCTTAAAATCCGAAAAGAAAAAACTGACGGCCGCCAAGATGACCGACTATTATGAAGATCTCATCGACCGCTATCCGATTCTGTCTATTGAGGATGGCCTCGCGGAAGGAGATTGGGATGGCTGGAAAACCATGACAGACCGGCTGGAAGGGGCCGTTCAGCTCGTAGGCGACGATATTTTTGTGACCAACCCCAAGATATTCAGCAAGGGAATCGAGCAAGGCATTGCAAATTCCATATTAATAAAGCTGAACCAGATCGGGACCGTCACCGAAACTCTGGATTGTATCGAGATGGCCAACCAGGTGGGATACACGACGGTAATATCTCACCGCTCCGGTGAAACTGAAGACACTTTCATTGCCGACCTTGTCGTGGCGGTAAACAGCGGTCAGATAAAGACAGGCTCCTTGTCCCGCAGCGATCGGCTAGCTAAATATAACCAACTTATTCGAATCGAAGAAGAATTGGCTGAGGCGGCATTATTTGCTCAGGAACTGTTCTAAAAGGAGGCTGGAAGCTGGAAGCTTGAAATAGTAGCTGAGACTGGGCACCGGATCTTATGGGCCGGATAGGTCTATCGAAAAACCCAATAAACCGAGCTATCTATGAATTCTGATTTTAAAAAAAACCTTATTTTTGTATTTCTTGTTGCCTTTTTGGTTGTTTTGGTTGTGCCGATTCAGGCCTACGTGCTTCAAGGACCCCATGTACTCGATTTGATGATCGAAAATCTTGGAAAGGCCAAAAGCCTATATGTTTCTCATAAGATTTTCTTCTACCGGTCTGGCATTGTTGATGATTCAGAGCAGCTTTCCCCTGGTAGTGAATTCAAACAGTCCTTTGATGTGTTTGACGCCCCGGGTGGGTGGCACCCCAAGGAGGACTTCTATGACGATGAGAGGTCCGATGTGCAGGAAACTATGGAGCTGGAAGGATCCTTAAGATATATCTTTTCTCAAGCCTTTCGTTCGGATGCAAGATCCAATGATTCCGAACGCATTTTCATTTTTTCCGACGGAAAGACCCTGACACTAATTGACGGAAACAGTGTGCCTGGGGCTGCAAATCGGTTTGATCTCTACAAGGATCTTCTTTTTTACCATTCACGTGAGGAACTTATTGAAAGACTGCTCCAACTGGGGGTGGATGTTTCCGTATCGAGTCTGGGACGATATGAGGAACAAATTGCATTTGTCATCGGAGCGCAATATCCGGATGAGTCGGTTTCTCAAGTATGGATTGATCAGGACACCTTTTTGCCTTTTCGCTGGATTATTAAAGGTGCCGATCCTGCCGGCGACCCGGATACGCTTGAGATTCGTTATCTGATCTGGTGGAAGATCGGCAAAATTCGTTATCCGTCCCGCATTGAGTTCTATCAGGACGGCAATCTGGTTCGCGTGAATCAGGCCATAAATTTTGAGGAGAACGCAAACTTTGCCGCGGAACTTTTTGATATCGACTATCTGAAGACGGTTTTTCCCCTAGCACCGATACAACCGATCGTGCCGGGTGAGCCCGAAGAACCGAGCGAGGTTGAAAAAACTATCGAGGAATTCAGGCGTATTTTTGAATAACCCTGAAAATGCAAAAATTCCGGCTTTACTTTCTTGATCAATTATTTTATTATTAACTCGATAAACCTCAATTTGGTAAGAAGCCTGACAATTCATTACTCAAGACTAAAAGGAAATGAGAGGGTTCAGTTAAAATTCCAACCAAACGCCGATATTTCAATTCATTTGCAATCATCTAAACCCCTTTGGGCGATAACACAAGGGGGTTTTCGCTTTTTCAGGTGAGATCATCTAATTGGATAATTATAAATTTGCGTGTCTTGAATTATGTGGCCGGGCAGACTCAATTCCCTCAATTTAATCCATAAAATCACTAACATCAATCTTGAGGTAGACCTATGGGAGATAATACAAAATATATATTTGTAACCGGTGGCGTACTGTCCTCGCTGGGTAAAGGGTTGGCTTCGGCTGCCATCGGTGCCTTGCTGGAAAGCCGAGGACTTACGGTAACCATTCAGAAATTAGATCCATATATTAATGTCGATCCCGGCACCATGAATCCTTTCCAGCACGGTGAAGTATTTGTTACCGATGACGGCGCTGAAACGGACCTGGATCTCGGACACTATGAGCGGTTTACCCATGCCAAATTAGGCCAGGATAACAATTTTACCACCGGGAAAATTTATCATTCGGTCATATCAAAGGAGCGCCGTGGAGACTATCTGGGTGGAACGGTCCAGGTTATTCCGCATATCACAGATGAGATCAAGCGCAGCATCAAGCTGGCCGCGAAGGATGTGGATATTGTGATTGTCGAGATCGGCGGTACCATCGGCGATATTGAGAGCCTGCCGTTTCTGGAGGCTATCCGGCAATTCAAAGTTGATGCGGGCAAGGACAATACCTTGTACATTCATTTGACTCTCGTACCGTATATTGGCACGGCAGGCGAGGTGAAAACAAAGCCCACCCAGCACAGCGTCAAAGAGCTGCGCAGCATTGGAATTCAACCTGATATTCTTTTGTGCCGAACCGACCGGTATCTGTCAAAAGAAATCAAGGCTAAAATTTCCCTGTTTTGCAATGTCGGCATTGATGCAGTCGTAACTGCCAAAGATGTGGAATGTATTTACGAAGTCCCGCTGGTGTTCCATAAAGAAGGATTGGATGGCAAGATTGTCGAATTGCTTAATATCTGGACCCGGGCGCCCAGGCTTGAGGCTTGGGAAAAGCTGGTTCATAAAATCCAGGTGATGCATCAATCCGTGAACATCGCCATTGTCGGAAAATATGTCGATCTGACTGAGTCCTATAAAAGCCTAAACGAAGCCCTTTACCACGGTGGAGCCGCCAACAATTGTAAAGTAAATCTGATATTCGTTGACTCAGAGAAAATAGAAGACGGAACTTGCAGCCAGATGTTGGCCGATGCCGATGGCATACTGGTGCCCGGTGGTTTCGGAAAACGTGGCATTGAAGGCAAAATATGCTCGGCGAACCACGCCCGGGTAAATAAAATACCCTATTTCGGAATATGCCTGGGAATGCATGTCGCCGTGGTAGAGTTTGCGCGCAACCTAGCAGGGTTAAAAGATGCCAACAGTTCGGAATTCAATGAATTTACGCCGGATGCGGTTATTTACCTGATGCTGGAGTGGTTTGACCAGAGAACAGGCACCCTCCAGCGTCGGGATGAATCCTCGGACAAGGGGGCCACCATGCGTCTGGGGGCTTATCCCTGTCGCTTGACAAAGGAAACCCTTGCTTACCGGGCATACGGTGTGGAAGAGATATCCGAGCGTCACCGCCACCGTTACGAATTCAACAATGATTACAAAACGCTGTTAATTGAAAAAGGGCTGGTGGTCAGCGGCAGCTCACCCTCCGGTGATCTGGTGGAGATTATTGAAATTAAGCACCATCCCTGGTTTCTTGGATGCCAGTTCCATCCGGAGTTCAAATCGCGTCCAATGGATCCGCATCCGCTTTTCAGGGATTTTATCGGAGCGGCGCTGGAATATTCGAAAGCAAGGGCGGGTTAATGGGGATTCATAATCAGGCTGCGCACTCTGTTCTAAATCGAACAACAAATCCGAGCACTATACTACCTGACCCTGATAAACCGGAAATAACAAATTGCAAGCACCAAATTACAAATAAATCCCAAATTCAGAACTACTGATGTGTCGTAAAATCTGATGCAACACAAATGTCAGAAATTGCGTCAATAAAACTGAATTTGGGCGAATCGTTCTGAATTTTATTTTTTATTTCGGTTCTATAACCAAAATAAAGATCGCCGCTAAAAGCCGGTGGATGTTTCATTGCAAATCGTGAAACTGTCTGAGGGGCT
>CAMYLH010000079.1 GCA_947259065.1 uncultured Desulfobacterales bacterium | reverse complement strand
GGTTTCCATGGGATTGATCGTAACCAGCTGGGTGGTCCAGGGAGTCGTTACCCTGGGGGCTTTCATCATTATTGTGATTTTCCGCAATGAAATTCGTACGGTTCTGCTGGCACGCAATTTAAAATCCATCTTTTGGGGGAGTTCATCAAAAACCGTTACCAGCACCATCGAAATTATTGTTCAGAGTGTTCTTGACATGGCCCGGCGAAATTGTGGTGCTTTGATCGTACTGCCAGGCAAAGAAGATCTGGAAGAGGTGATCCAAAAAGGAATTCCCTGGGAAGGGGAAATTTCAAAAGAGATGATTTTAAGTATATTCTGGCCTGATAATCCGGTCCATGATGGTGCCACAATTATCCGTGGAAACCAAGTTACTCAGGTCTCAGCCATTCTTCCCCTGTCACGTCGAGATGATCTGCCTTCCTATTACGGCACGCGTCACAGGGCGGCTCTGGGATTGGCTGAAGCCACCGATGCCCTGATAGTTGGCGTTTCCGAGGAAAGAGGGGATGTGGTGGTTGCGCAAGATTCTCAGTTGAAGGTGATCAAACAAAGGCGACGGCTTGAACAGATTTTAAAACAACACATGGGGGTTGCCGCTAAAAAAAGCCGCGAGTTATTAAAAGAAAGACTTATGGTCACCACGGCGGCCATATTTTCAATCATATTTGTTACCGGCGTATGGTTCAGTGTTTCCAGAGGGGTTGACACTCTGGCTTCCTATGAAATTCCGGTGGTATATATGAATCGGAATCCCGCCATGGAAATCGTCAAAACATCCGGCAACACGGTCAGCCTTGAATTGGAAGGTTCGGCTGCGTTGATAAAATCCATTAAACCTGACCAGATACGGGTAAAGCTGGATTTGAGTAAATCCAAGGTAGGACCGAATTCATTTACCATTACCCGTGAAAGCATTTCTTTGCCGCCCGGAATTATATTAAAAGGTTTAACCCCCCATGTGGTGGACGTGGAACTTGACGTACTCATTAAAAAAGAATTGCCGGTTCAAATTGATTGGGTCGGAAAATTACCGGATCGTTTTATCCTTACAGATGCCACTGTTAGGCCCAAAACCGTTGAGATCATCGGTGGAAAGCGAATGCTTGAAAAAATGTCGACGATTTACACGGAAAAGGTACCCCTTAATAACCTGGAGGGCAAAGGTATTATTACGGCCAATCTGGCGTTTAATCCGGCCTCTTTAAAAATAGCCCCGGACTCGAAAGAAAAGGTGACCATCAGGTATGCCACCATATTGAGGAGTCCGTGAGGGTGAATTGTCCCATAAGCCCTAAGTTGCATTGAACCATTCACGGGTTACATTTATCCCAAATTACTGTTTTAATCGAAAAGACTTATTCCAACCCCAGTTGGATAAGAAAAACAGGCGCCGGGATAAGATCTATCAATCGGTGTTTTTCATAGTGTTGTTTGGTGATCACAGTCAATTTCGTTCTGGGCCGCATTTTCAAAAACCAGGAGAACTCATTGGCAGATATCTTTTCCTGATACTTGACCTCGAAGAAATGCAATGTGCCGGCCTTTTTAGCCACGAAATCAATCTCCTTTTGTCCCTGCCAGTAGAAACAGTTGTGATAGCGTTGGAAAATATTTATCCCGATTACGGATTCTACTAATTTAGCCTTTTCCATGGGATCGTTTAAGAACCGGCGGCATTCGGTAAAAAAATTGTCACCGATGCCACTGTTTTTTCCTGAAAAACAGTGGAAAATAAGCGGGTCCTGGAAATAGAGCTTCCTGTTTTTTCGATACATCGGCATCTTCGATGATAAATCAATATAAGGGACAGAACGTAGAACATACATTCTTTCCAATATTTCAACATACTCCTGTACGGTTGCATGGGAGGCGATACCCGATTCTTTGCTCAGCCCGTACCAACTGATCCCCGTAGACATGTGCACTAAAATTCGGGACATTATCTGGTAAAGATTCCGTTCAAGCTTTCCTGCCCGTCCAATATCTCCTTCAATCCAGCTAAGGTAAAGTTGATACATATATGAAGAGATATGACCCCGTGAGTAGAACAGGTTTACCGAAAGAGGGAATCCACCGGTAATGAGATATTCTTCAAAGCGGTGCAGAAGCAGGTCCTGGTGATAAATGAGACTATCGATATCTGTCAATTCAATCGCGGGCTCTATCAAATGGATAAAGTCTGCGAAGGACATCGGCAACAGTTCAAAATCTATCCTGGAGAGTTTTCCTCTTCTACCCGGCATCCGTTCAGCGCCTTTACCGATATCTAGCAGATTGGAGCCAGTCATCAAAAGCGTTGCATTTTTAAGCTTGCCCTCATCTGCTAATGCTTTTATCCCCCTTTGCCATTCGCGTACAAATGATATTTCATCCAGGAAAATATACAGGCGTTTGGGATTTGCGGGCCTGACATTTTTAAGATAACAGTCAATGAGTTCATAGAGTTGGTTAAAATCCTCAATTCTGTCCAAAGAAAAATAGAAAACGTGCTTCCTTGGCGTTTTTAATTCAAGTAAAATTTTTCGAATAAGCAATTTAATGCTTGTGCTTTTTCCCACCTGCCGCGGCCCCCTGAGTGTTAAAATGGCATCCGTTTTCGTCGGATAATCGGACAGTATCAGGGGGACAT
This sequence comes from uncultured Desulfobacterales bacterium, assembly GCA_947259065.1. Lineage (GTDB taxonomy): Bacteria > Desulfobacterota > Desulfobacteria > Desulfobacterales > JAFDCJ01 > JAFDCJ01. The sequence continues at coordinate 7,480 of CAMYLH010000079.1, read as the reverse complement.
ATTTATAGGTCTCTCTTTCGTAGTCGACTATCTTCTCATCATCCAGAATCACTTCCTCACGAAACCACCAGGGATTGTGTTGCTGCAAAATTTGTAAGTTAATTTCCACTTCACCCTCTTATGTATTTACCAGATACATAAATTAATATAAATATTGTATTTGTTGAATACAATAATTTTTCGAAAAAATAAAGAGAAAAGGTGATGTTTTTAATAAAAAAGAGAAGAATCGTTCAGTTAAGTTTGGAATCTTGGCGTGTCGGGGGTGTTGGAAAGCCCGCGAGAGGTTTCTATAAGATCAGGTCCTGATCAATGATGGTTCCGGCTTTGATAATCGCCCGGGATTTCTGCCGGTTTTTGATATATACCGAGCCGTTAATGGTCACATTCTTCTCAAAACCCACATCTTAGGTATAAATAAGGAATTACACTCTAAAATAGATAACCTCATCCGATTGCGTTAAGGTCATTCATTCGAAGCTATAACCTAAAGTACCGTTGGATATCCTTAATCAATGATATGACATCTTGCCGGTAGATGTCATCGTTTATTGCCAAATATACATTTGCCTTTAACCATCCGATAGGATCTCCGATGGTTGCAACTGTACTTCCTTCCCATGGTGGAGCAATGACTGTTTTTCCCGCGTCAATTAATCTGGCAACTGCGTCCGTTAGCCAAACCTCTCCATCTTTTCCCGTGATTATTTTTGATAATTCTTCGACAACTTCCGGCCCTAATACAAATCTACAGGAATTTGCCATGAGGGAAGGGGCTTTATCGGGATCTGGTTTTTCCAATAATAGTTTTGCATGATATGGAATTGTAGTTTCCTTCTCATTATAATAATCATAGCTGCCATGTTTCTTTATCTCACCTCTGGGTACTTCTCTAGTTGACATCACAGCGGTAGGTTCAAATTCATAGTAATAGTGCAGCATCTGCTCAATCACGGTTGGTTTTGTGGAATCTGTCCGTATGATGATGTCATCGCCCCACATTCCGATAACCGGCTCACCTTCAGTAAAATCTTTGGCAAGTATAAACGGAATGCCATTGCCGTATGGATCAGATTCCTTTTGTTCGATAATTGTTATTTCTGCATTTTCAGTGATACGAATCACACTGTCCATCAAATGCGCTTTGCCAATTCTTTTTAGATATTTGAATAATTTATTATCTATTTTCAAATATCTTTTAACGATTTCACTACCTTCTCTTACAACAAGGGCAATATTTGAAATTCCTGATTCGATAGCTTCTTCGATCACCCAATGAATTTGGGGCTTATGCATGACCGGCACCATTTCTTTCTGATATGCACTTGATGCAGGCAGAAATCTTGTTCCCCAACCGGAGGCGGTGATGATTGCTTTGGTCACCTTCATTTTATATTGTTTCCCGAATTGATAAAAATCAGATTTAAGAGCAAGAGGGAAGAATTGTTCAATCTAGGCTGAAATCGTGGGGTGTTGGAAACCCGAAAGCTGTTTCTATAAATCGAGGTCCTGATCAATAATGGTTCCTTTTCTGATAACGGCTTGGGACGGCCGAGTGTTTTTTATCGTCACCGAGCCTTCAATTTTGACGTCCTTCTCAAATAACACATCGCCTTCGATGTTTAATGAGTAGCAATTCACTAAAGACGGAACACCGTCGGCAAATCGTTTGTCAAAATCGTCAATTTTCCCGTAAAATTGGGGATCGAGACTTATTTTTATTGTTTCCTGTTTTTGTTTTATCTTTCTTTCCGGGTTCATCCGCAAATTATTCTTCTCTGTAAATACGAAACAATCAGAACGCATTGCCAAAAGGTCGTTGCAAGTTTTAACCGGAAAAAAACGTGATCGTGGCACCCTGACAGCAGCAGATTTTGCAAAAAGGGAGATGGCCGCACCCATTGCGGTTTCAAACTGATATACCGCTGGACTATTTTTATCTCTGGGGTCGAGGGTTTTGGAATTGAGAATCAATGGCAGCAGTATTTTGTTATTTTTTTTAAATATTTGATTTAAGGAATTTAAATTGATCCAGATACTGTTGGTATTGAAATATCGATAGGGGCCGATTTTTTGAAAGGCCACGATCTCCTCCTTAGGACACTGGGAGGCTTCCCGCAAAATAAATCGACCGTTTTTTTTGAGTTTGGCAAGATGTCCGCCTTTAACATCCGACGGTGTTTTTTCTGCCACTTCCATCATAAATGGAATTTCCTTTTTGGCAAAGTAGCCTAAAAGGGGCGCATCCATTCGAGCACCGAGGTTGTCAGAATTAGAAATAAAGGCGTACTTGATATTTTCCGCCAAAAGGCTTTGCAATATTCCGGAGGTGTAAAGGGCCGTATAGACATCACCGTGACCGGGGGGATTCCATTCCAGTTTCGGATTTTGGGGCCAGGAGGCTGGCTTGAAGTTCTCCAGCAATACTTTAGGGTATTGGTTCTGGTGAAAGCATTTCGGCTTAAGGGTTGAATTAATTTTATCCAGAGCCGCCAGGGTATCTTCCTGGGTACTGAAACTGTTCATAAAAAGAAGGGTCACAAGACTATTTTCCGCCTGTTTCATAATTATTTCTAGAAAGGATTGGCCATCTTTAACCTCCAGTAAAGATTTTGGACCTGTCAGCCCCATACTTGTGCCCAGCCCGCCGTTTAAAACAATTCGAACTGCATTTTTAAAAGCGCTTTCTCCATGCTCTTGATACATGTCTAGATTGCCCAACTCTTGAATTTCATCCAGTTCAACCGGTTGAATATCCTTGTCATATATCAGGCCGGTTTCGGAACCGGTAAGGATTTGTTTATAATAGTGGGCAAAGGTATCGATTATCAGAGGCGGGAGGTCCTCAGATTGCATTTTGGAGATAAATGCTGCTAAATAGTCTGTCTTTTCAGAAATTTTCATTTTATCAGTTACCGGTTGTTGGTTGCTATTTTCTGGTTACCGTTCGCAGGCTTCCGATCTCTGTGATCCGTCTTCTGTTTTAAATCACCGGCACAATCCACTCCATCGGATCTTCAGCCTTACCGTATTGAATGTCGGTGATGGCTTTGTAATATTTTTGGGCGACAGGACCGGTTTGGTTGTCGTTTATGGTGATCACCTGGTCGCCATATTTAATCTGGCCGACCGGGGAGATGACGGCCGCGGTACCCGCCCCGAAAACTTCTTTAAGGCTTCCTGAAGCATGTGCTTGGATCAATTCGTCGATACTAATTTTTCTCTCCGATACTTTTTCATTCCAATGTTTGGCAAGCTCGACCACCGACATGCGTGTGATCCCCGGCAAGATACTGCCGTTTAACTCGGGGGTGATAATTTCATCATCGATGACGAAAAAAATGTTCATGGATCCGACTTCTTCAAGATATTTCTGCTCCACGCCGTCCAGCCACAGTACCTGGGTGTAACCGGCATCATGGGCGTCTTCACCAGCCATGAGACTGGCTGCATAATTAGCGGGAGTTTTGGCTTCCCCCACGCCGCCCCGCACGGCTCTTACATAGTCTGAGGTAACCAGGATTTTTACTGGATTGAAACCTTCGGGATAGTAAGCTCCTACCGGCGAAAGGATGATAAACAAACGATAGGTGTAAGACGCACGCACCCCTAAAAATGGGTCCATGGCAATGATGGTGGGACGGATATACAATGAGGTTTCGGGTGCAGACGGTACCCAGCCTTTTTCTATTTCAATCAAGTGCTTCATGGCGTCCAGGACAAAATCTTCATCGACTTCAGGGATGCACAGGCGGCGGCAGGAACGATTCAGTCGTTTCAGGTTTTCCTGGGGCCGGAACAGCTGGATATGCCCGGATTCGGTCCGATATGCCTTGAGTCCCTCAAAAACACCCTGGCCGTAGTGCAGAAACATGGTGGCCGGATCCATTTCAATAGAGGCGTAAGGTTCTATGCGGGCTGAATGCCATCCCTTATCGGGAGCATAGTCCATGTTGAACATGTAATCGGTAAAAATCGTTCCGAATCCAAGGCTGGTATCATCCGGCTTTGATCTTAATTTCTCGCTGGTTGTCATTGCTAATTCCATTGCGTCCTCCTTGAGTGATCGGTTCCAGAATAATTCGCTTTTGTTAACCCGATATAGTATATTCTGCCGATAAATCAAGGATTAAGTTACCGGAGAACTGTATTTGAATCCTTCGATTATCGGTTTTAACGACGTAGCCCTGGTCGAGAACCATCTTTTATTGACATCTTTAGACAGTTTGGATATGTACAGCGGTTCAATTAATTACACAAAGGAAGGAAATTTGAATGGATAAACCCGAAATCATGGCCAATATAGAGCCGGTAAGGCTTGGTCCCGACAGTAAGTTCCAATTTAAATGCCATAAAGGCGTAAAATGTTTCAACCAGTGTTGCAGAGATATCAACATTATCTTGACCCCTTATGACATCATAAAATTAAAAACCCGGTTGGGACTTTCATCAGAGGAATTTCTGGCGCTTTATACCGAGCCGCATATTCTAGAAAAAACCGATATGCCGGTTGTGACGCTAAAACTTTTAGATGAAGATGTGTCCGACTCCGACCGAAAGGCATGTCCTTTTGTGCGCGAAGATGGCTGCCTGGTTTACGAAGACCGGCCGACCACCTGTCGCTATTATCCTCTGGGTGTTGCATCTTTGAGTCACAAAGAAGATTCTGATGAAGATGAATTTTATTTTTTTGTACATGAGCCCCATTGTCTTGGCTTTGAAGAGGAACTGGACGGTTTCGCAATGGCGTAATGATCAAGGGGTGGATGTGCACGATGAAATCAATGCCGAATGGACGGATCTACTGGTAAGGAAGCGCTCGTTTCCACCGAACATGCAATTGACCGAACAAACCAAGAAAATGTTCTTTTTAGCCAGCTACAACATTGATAAGTTTCGGGAATTTGTTTTAAAAAGCTCCTTTTTAAACCGCTATTCAGTCGACGGCGCCACCCTGGAGAAGATCAAGGCCGATGAAATTGATTTGCTGAAATTCGGGCTCAAGTGGTTAAAATGGCTTTTGTTCAAAGAAGGGGATTTTGAATTGAAGATTGAAGAATGACGATTGAATTAAGCTGTTCAACCAAAGTTATCAATAGTTATGGTAGTACAGCTCCTTCCAGTTTTCCGGATTTTCAAGGCGCTGCCCGATGTCGACATTGAAAAAATCGGCCACTGGTTGCAGGATATCGGGGGCGTTTGCGTGAACCTTGCGGGCTGCTTCGAGAACCACATTGACGCCATTTTCGGTCGGCGGCCGGCAGCCGCCGGCGGGCATTCCCAGAATCGACATTAACGCCTTGTAGGCTACCGGGTTTCTGGCCCGGCAGACGACGTCCCCCAAAGGGGTTTTCTCTGTGGTTTTGACCGTAACCAGGCTAAAAAGAGGTTCCAGTTTCAGCATCAATGTTTTGGCTTCAGTCTGATTTCCCTGGTTGAGAAGCTGAACCATTTCGGTTACGGCTTTCGGTGCCACGTTGGAGGCGACGGAGATCACTCCGGCGGCTTTAATCGCCGGGTCGATCATCATTTCATAGGTCATACCGTCATCGCCGGACAGGATGGTATATTGCGGGACTGGTACAGCAGCGCAAGATCTTCCGGCAGCATTTGCGCACCGGTTCGGCCCGGTATGATATAAGGTATAACCTCTATATCTGGATGAGCCGCGGCAATCGGTGCGACATATTCGCGCCGAATTTCAAGGGAACTCGGGCCATTGTAATAGGGATCCACCAGTAAAACGGCGTCGGCTCCAACCTTAACGGCATGTTTTGTGCCTGCAAGGGATTCTGCGGTGTTGTTACTGCCGGTGCCGGCAATGCAAATGCATTGGCTTTTGGTGTTGTCCGCAACCACTTCAACGACCTGGTTATGTTCACCCCAATTCAACACCGGACTTTCACCCGTGGTCCCGACGGCCAGAATGCCGGTGATCCCGTTTTGGATCTGAAAGGCCACAAGTTTTTCTAATCCTTCATAATCAACGCTGCCGTCTTCTTTATACGGTGTCGTAATTGCGGTATAGCATCCTGAATTCATGATCATCCCCATCCTTGTAACTAAATGTTGTGTTCCCTTTGAAAACGATGTATATGTTCTGATTTTCCTGATACAGGTAGGACGGTAAATAAAAGGCTTTATGATGTCAAGTAAAAAGATAGTTTTTGATAAAACTAAAAATAAGGAACGGAACAGCTCAGCCACTAAGACGCCAAGTCACAAAGAAAAGAGACTAATTTCAAAATAATATATAAAGGGTAAGAATTCATCCCTGAAAATCTTAGTGTCTTTGTGCCTTAGTGGCAAAACGATAACGAAGGAACTTATGTCATGACGAAAGCTAAAAATGCGGAAGAATATATTGCTCAACAGCGCTCATCCATCGCCCGAAATCCGGATTGCGGAAATTCACATTATAATCTGGCGGTTGCACTCATGGGCCAGCAAAAGTTTGATGAAGCTGAAAAGGAGCTATACGAAGCCCTTAATTGCAGCGATAACATGGCCGAAGCTTATGTGCTGCTCGGGGGGATTGCGTTGCATCACGGCGACCTGGAGGGCTGTTTGAAAAACAACAAAATGGCTGTCAAGGTTAGGCCGGGTTTTTCGGAAGGTTACGGAAACATCGGGTTTGTCGAGCTGCAAAGAGGGAACATTGATGAGGCCATTAAGAATTTAGAAAGGGCAACCCAATTTAACTTTAGATACATTCAGGCATTTGCCAATTTGGCCAATGCCTATTTAATGAAGGGCCTCATTGAAGACAGTATTGAAACCAGTTTAAAGGCAATTCAACTCAATGCGGACTTTGCGCCGGCCCACAATAACCTGGCCATCGCTTATCTGGAAAAAGGGGAGTATGACCTGGCGATTGAACATGCGGATAAAGCGCTGAAACTGGGATATGATATGGCCCCTGAGATACTGAGCGAGATCAATGGGCACAGGAAATGACAGAGGGCAGAAGACTGAGGACAGAAGACTGAGGACAGATGACGGATGACAGAGAACAGATGGCAGATCATTACTTCCGATTTCTGATTTCTGTCCTCTGTTTTCAGACCTCTGAAATCTGACCTCTGTCCTCCGACTACCAAGAAAGCCATGCCGTATACACCGCAATTTTCCTATTTTATTTCCCCCGCTGAAACGCCTGTAAGCCAAAACAGTTCTCTCTGGCGGCAGCCCCTGCCGTTGTCACGTCATTTTTCAGCGAAACCTGCCGCCAACTCCATGTGCCTTGGAGAATATTTTCACGCCCTTCGAACCTTCTTTGAAAGCGATGGCTACAAGATTCTTTGCCGGGCACTTACCCGGAGCCTGCAGCAGGATATAAAACCGCAGGACATCCGCGAAATCCGGATTGGCCTCGAAAAGCACGGGGAATTCTACCATCCGGCGCGCATAGAAGTGCTTGCCCGTCATCAAAAGATTTCTTTTGTACTTAATGTGGCAGTGTCTGAGACAGGCATCGAGA
>CAMYLH010000078.1 GCA_947259065.1 uncultured Desulfobacterales bacterium | reverse complement strand
TGCTCAGGTGATTTCACAATGTAAGCTATGCTTCCAATTCTTGGGTCCATGGATCTTCTCCTCGAAAATTTAATAGTCATTACAAGTTATTATTATAGATTTCGGACTTCTTTACCACGTCTAAGTCTCGTATGAATCTTAGCCAAAATGTGGCTGGTTTTTGATAATTAAACCGGCAACTGCGATGGCTTGGATTAAATAGTGAACTGCAGCATATCGAATAGCGAATGACGAATTGTTGATGTCGCTCTCCGAGGCGTAGGCGCTACAACCCCTACGAGCCGGAGGCTACGCTCTGCTATTTTGAATAATAAAATAGAAAGAATTCCTTAATTCGTCAATCGGCATGCGTCAATCGTCAATCGATTGTTTTTTCAGTAACTTTACAAGGTCAAAGTTTCTTTTTTGATCAGACTGGCCGTTTTTTTGGCTAAGGCGGCGCTCTTATGTACTCTGGACCCGCTCTCCGTATTTCGCGGAGCCACGTCCAAGATGCCTGATATTATTGATGGCGTCCGGTACGGTCATATCGAGCAGTTCGACGCGGTCCGCGTTGACGTACACCACCGAACCGGACCAGGGATTTGGGGAACCAGGCAGATATACGACCACGTTGCCCTTTTCGGTCCGCTCGATCTCAAAGCCGATCTGAGCGTTATCATCGAATTTGGCAATCACAGGGACAAAGGCTTTAGCAGCCTCTTCGCTGCTGTTCAGACTGTCGGTCATTCCCTTAACGAAAGTATATCCCGGAATGGCAAAGAGCAACTTGGACTCGACGGATTTTAAAATGCCTTTTGCAGTGGCCCCTTTGGCTATAATTCCTGCGATGAGGCAGCACAGCAGGATCGCCAGTACGGCCAGTATGTTGGCAAGTGCCACACCGCCGATGGAGTCCAGAGGAATCCAAGCGCTGAGCGGTTTTGCTACCATAATCATCAGTTCGTAAGCCTTGCCCAGAATAGCCACCACGATGATGATGGGGACAAGAAAAATAAGGCCACCGATGATGGTGGTCTTGATGAGCTGGAAAAATCCTTTCATCGGAGTTACTCCTCATTTATAATTGGTGTTCATCATTATCCTTTCAAACCGTCCGGGTGCGTTTATGATGCCCGTGTCACCTGATGTTCCGGCGAGACTATTTGAAAATATCTGTCAGGTAATTTTTCACCACCGGCGTGATATTTAAACCGACCATCCACTCAGGGCCGATCGCGTCCGGCTTTTCGACGTAGTAGTTCGCCTCGAGCGCGAACTTCCAGGGCCTGCCTCCCAGAATCATCGATTTACCCAACGTCAAATTGATGGGAACCGTCCATTGCTCATTGTCCCAATCGTAATTAATGACTGGAAGGGAGCCAACATTCCAACCGCCACCTGGCAAATAAGTCGCGAAGATTTGGATTGTCGTCAGGTTCACAGTTTTGTCAGTCCAACCTGCTATGTCCCACTGATGGTTCGGAAGAACCCCCAGAACGTACTTTTTGTCCAGCTTCCCGATTAAGATCTCCGGGCCGATCGACCATCGGCCGCTCGTCAGGTCACTGGAAGTGCCCGTCGGCAATGTGGTAAAGAGCCCGGCGGCCATGAGAATGCCGTCCTTTGTCGTGTGGGCATATACAAGGTCAAAACCGATATCCCCCAGCCCTGTCTTCCCGTCAAAGTCCAGTTTTTCAGGATCAAATATGGGTTGATCCACGATAAATGGAATAGCCGGGCGCCAGATAATCTTGTCTCCGTTTTCAAGCGGAAAGGGGAGCGCCGGCTGTAAGAGCAGCGTGTAGCTCCGCTGATCATCAGCATTGGGCAGGTCACCTTCAAACCAGCGGAACTGGTTCTTGAAGGTCAAGCTGGCGAGGGCTGTATTGGGATTCGACAACTCGGCGGCGATTTCCGCTGATGAGGGAGCGGCGGCACCGCCTTTATTACCCATTTTCTTGGGTTCGTCGGCCACGATAGCGCGACCGTCTGTCACCCTAAACTCAACCCTTTCGTCTGATGTTACATCACGTGCTCGGTACAAATCCGGATCAGCGCTGTTTCTCTCAAACTGGTAACACCGGGTGACCCGTTCCACGGTAATACATACCTGCTCGTCGCCCTTGACCTCCCAGGTTCTTGGGATTGATGCACCCCACGAGTACAGGGTGCCGGTGCCATCGGGGTGGTATTCACCTCGGCTCAAGTCACCGCTCGGCAACTTACGTTCCACCTTCGTGCCACTCATGAACTTACGCAGCGTCTCCGCGCCGGTGATAGAAACCCATTCACTACTTTGCGCCAGGGCTGCAGTGCTGAGGACAAACAGGCCGCTCAATACGATTGCCTGAAATCGTTCCGCAACATCCGTGCCTATAGCGGTCACCACGCTTTGGCAACGGTTTCGAATCTTCATAACCCCCAAGCCTGGTTGCCCGTTTTCTTTCGCTCTGTAATTATTCATATACTTTCTACCTTCTGCTGTTATTCAGAACGGAATTGATGGCATAAATAACTTACTTTACTCCCTCACAAGCCCCCTCCCGATAACCGGTCACCTCAGGATCCGAGCAGGCACTGCATCCATTGGCGTATGTTTTATAGCTGCCATCCTGCCTTACAGCGCAAACCGGATGGTAATCTTGGGTGCAAATCTGGGGACGGGGTTCCGGGCAGGAGACCGTCTCCTGCTTGTCCGTACCTTGGTTGATTTGCAATTCATCAAGGCGGACCGAATGGCTGAAGCCGGTGCGGCCTTCCTCACCAATCACTTTGAGTGTAATCAGCGGCGATGGTGCCTTTTCCCAGTCGATCTCCACCAGGCCGACGTTGTGCTCGATGAAAGGTCCGTCTATGCGGTACGCATTGGCGGCCTTCGCATAAGTCTCATTGACATGCGTCATCCCGCTGGAGGTCAATTCAAACAGTGGGTAGTCTTCCGCGTAGCTTTTCGAAAGCTCGGCAAAGTGAACATTGCCGCTGAGCAGGATAATCCCGTTGGCTCCCGAGCCGGCGATCAGGTCGAACAGCTTTTTGCGCTCCAGCGGAAAGTTGCCCCATTCGTCCATCCCTTTTTTGTCGGGTATGATCTGGATGCTGGAGGCGATCAGACGCACGTCGGCCGGTTTTTTCAACTGATGCTTCAGCCAGCGCCACTGCTCGTCGCCCAGCAGGGTCTTTTTCGGATCGTCGTTCGGCAAATAGCCGCCGACCTTGCCCACCTTGAGGCGCTCTGCCTTAGGTATCGGGTCTTTTTTATACCGGTCTTTAAAAAACCGCGTATCAAGCAGGATGATCTGCACCTGCCGGCCTTGGGGGCCGAAAATCTTCGCGTCATAGATACCAGCGGTTTTGCGGCGCTTCGAATCAGCAGGCTCGCCAAAAAAATCCAGAAAAATCGCTTGGGATTTTTCTTTGAGCGGAAATTCGACACCGCCATCGTGCGTCCCGTAATCGTGGTTGTCCCAGGTGGCCATAAACGGTATTTTAGCCCGGGCATGCCTGAACTCAGGTTTGTCGGTCATGCGGTTCCATTCTCCCCTGAGCTGCCCTTCGGATACGTTCCAGGCAGTTTTGCCGTCGGTGTCGGCATAAATGGCGTCTCCGAGAAAAAGAAAGAGATCCGGCTGCGCAGTGATAACCGCATCCCAGATCGGCTGGTGCTGCCACTGCTTGGCACACGAGCCGAAGGCGATGCGGTTGATCTGGCCTGTGGGAAGAGATGGTTTCCCCCTTTCCATGGCCGAGACGCCATAAACAGCCGTAGTCAGTGACCCAGCGGCTGCAATTACGGCTGCCACGATGAAAGCTGGATACCAGCATTTGTTGCGTTTTTTCATTTTTTTCTCCTCATGTGGTACAGCATATCCACTTCACCGATCGAATTAACCGGAATCAGTTTGCCCAGGAGCATTGCCACCAGCATCGTGATTTCAGGTGCCTTGCCGTCAATCACCTCGACTTCGTAAGTATTGGTCCCAGGAAAACCCCGGGACCTCAGCATTCATTGGATAGTAAAGCCTTCACAATCTTACCCTCTTTAGAGCACCGGGCTTGGGATGATGGCACGCGTCTCGGGAGGCGCATAATAAGGACGCTGAAAACACCGAATGCCGTCATGCTGGCCAAACGACGCTTCAGACCTCCTGGCATATCGCTGAGCCAGATCAGCAGGGCGGCTAGGCCGTCAATGGTTACTGAGCCGCCAAGGGGTGTCAATGCCCAAACGAAAAGCAGCGTCAGCGCGTATCCGATGCCATCGCGGGCATTAAAAGCGCCAAAATCGAGTTGAAAAAGGTGTGCGATCATTGTGAAGGCACTATAAGATCTTTTTAGAGACCTTGCCGTATCGCAGTTCCTGTTTCTCCAGAGGATTCGCTTCTGTAATTCGGGTCCCGGGATAGCCCCGGGACCTTTGTTGTCATAATAAGATGATTCGTTTTCCCACTGTTCCTGAAATCTCAGGTTAGTAAGGTGCACCTGGAGAAGCTATGATCCCCTCGTAGCGCATTTCCTTATAACTGATCGCCTCCGGCGACAGGCGGCCGTCGATTTCATTGCGATAGATGTTGCCGTCCTTCATAACCAGGTGGATGGTGGGTACGAGTTTGTATGCCGGGTCGGCATCGAACCATTTGTCGGTACCACCAATGACCGTTATGTCTTCCAGCGGGTTCCCATCGACCACCAGCAGGTCGGCATAGGCGCCTTCTTCGATGACACCCAGTTTGCCTGCTTTATAAGGGTTGCGAGGCCCTGACAGGGCCAGCATTTCTCCGGCAGTCGATGTCAGCTGCTTCAGGACCTCGAAGTTGCTGTCGAAGACCTTGGTCCGCCACCAGAGTTCATAACGGCGCGCGCGCTCTGCATCAGCAAACACGCCGACATAATCGGATGCAAATACCACCTTAACTCCGTTTTTGAGAAAGTTGCGTCCCACATCCTTGTATTTTTGTCCCAACGCTTTCACCATAGGGATCTTGTCAGCGGGCATCAGCGGGTTTCGGGCTAGGTCCGGCGATATACCCCACATCTGTGGTACGGCATAGGCGCCTTCCTTGGCCATGCGCTGCATGGTCTTTTCACTGACAAAGAAGCAGTGCTCCATGGTCTTCACACCTGCATCGAGCAGACGATTGACAGCCCGGTCGGTAAAAACATGCGCTGCAACGTAGGTGTTCCAGTCTTCTGCGGCGCCGACAATGGCTTTCAATTCGTCTGGCGAGAATTGCGTCGTATCAATGGGGTCGAAGCGCGAGGACCCGCCGCCTCCGGCCATGATTTTTATCTGGCTGGCACCGTTTCTGAGGTTGAGGCGGGTAGCGGCCAGCGCTTCCGGAACGCCGTTGACCACATTGCCGATCCCCATGCGTTCAAAGTTGGAAAGATCACCGGGAGACTGTATTGTGAAGCCAGCGTCTGCACGGTCGCGAAAATCACCGTGACCGGAAGTCTGCGAGATAAAAGCGCCCGAGGGATATACCCTGGGGCCATGGATAAGGCCGGCATCGATATTCCTGCGCAGACCGAACGCCGGGCCGCCCATGTCACGCACCGCCGTAAAACCATCCAGCAGGAACCGCTCGGAAACCACCTTGGCCCGGTAGGATATGTCAGTGATATCAAAATTCTTCTCGACGGTATCGAAATGGGCATTGATCATCAAATGGGCATGCCCGTCGATCATTCCCGGCATCAAGGTGCGTCCCCCACCATCAATGACGGTGGCCTTCGGGGCTTTTATCATGCCGATTTTCTTGATGAGGTTGCCTTCAATAAGAACATCCCTGCCTTTGATCAAGGTCTCGCTATTACCGTCGAAAATGTTAACGTTGGTGATCAAGATTTGATTCGGTTCTTTCTTCTCTTCGGCGTTGGCCCGCGGCAAAGCTATTGCCACTGCCAGGGCTGTGATTGTCAGCAAAGTGATAAGCATTTTCTTCTTTTTCATTTTTACTAATCCTTTCATTTTATAAGGTTTGTATATCTACTTCTTCTACAACGTATTTTTATAAATCTTGCCGTCTTTCATGATTAGCTGAAGGTTTTTCTCCGGATCCGCTAGCATGGTAATATCCTCAAGCGGATTTCCTCCGACATTACTTTTTGTATGGCTCCACCTGGCTCGCCTCCAGCGAATAGCCCACATCAATGCCCGATGAACCATCAACAAGATATAAGTTCTTCGTCGCTGCCTTGACGGTCATCTCGCCGGTCACCCACATGGGAGTGAAGCGACCTCGGTTTTCGATACCTTCGTCCAGTTTCACATAGACGATCTGGTTGGGCGGCGGTGGCGGGGTGTGAATGCAGGCCCCTACCCACGGCACCAGCAGAAACTCGGTGATTTGGGTTCCTGAATACTCCAGCGGAAGGGCATAACCGGGCATGCGCACCTGCCGGCCGTTCAAGTCCTCCACCACCGCATGGGCCCGCTGTTTACGAAGTTCACGAATTTCCGCTCGTTTGGCCAGCAGACCGTCGATATCGACATTTGCTTTTTCGAGTCTCTGGGTGGCTTCTTCCATTTCTTTGGTTGTTCCTTCACTGACTTCACGCCCTGCGGCCTTAAGCTGACGCACCCGGGCGACCATTCCCAGGTCGCCGAGTTGGTCCGGTGTCAGTGACTCAAAGGGATCCTCGAAAACCACTTTCTTAATCAGGTCCCGCCATCCCAGTTCACGGACCTGGGCCGCAAAGGTCGGCGCGATAAGTACCGCCGTGAGAAGAAGAATTGGAAGTGTTTTGGTTATTGCTGTTTTCATTGGTAACCCCCCTAGTTTACAAATTCGACTAATGAATGCTCGATTGTTCAAAACAAACACAAGAACTGCATGATGAGATCAAAAGCGTTTTGGTCATTGTCATTTTTTTCGTTTATTTTCATCTGAATTATACTCACAGCATCACCTTCTGCGTTTTCTCAGACTTTGTTACAACCTATACCCTTATGGTCATCCCGTCGGCCAGAGAGTAACGGTAGATGCGATACCCCGGCACCAGGCCGATCAGCAGACCGGCCAGACAGACGGTCCCCATGAGCACCAGTTCGTAAGTCGACAAACTGCCGGCAGAGACAAACAGCCCGAACCGGTAGGCGATCAGCGGCTGGGCCACCGTAAACATCGCGTAGAGAAGGGCAACGCCCAGGGCGACGCCCATCAGGGTCACCATCGCCGCCTCGCCCACGATCAGCGAAAACACATGCAGCGGCCGGGCACCCACCGCGCGCAGGATGGCCATCTCACGGCGGCGCTCGTTGAGGCTGGTCATGATGGCCACCAGCATCCCGCAAAGCCCTACCAGCACGACGAAAGCGGACACGGCCAGCAGGGTTTTTTCCACCACGCCGATGATCTCCCACAGTTGCGTCAGCGCCACGGCCGGCAAAACGGCGTACAGGGGTTCCCTTTCGTATTCATTGACCATTCGTTGGACCGACA
>CAMYLH010000077.1 GCA_947259065.1 uncultured Desulfobacterales bacterium | reverse complement strand
AAAAGCGCGCTCAACAGCGGGGGCGATATCCTTGGTTTCTTCCACGAACTCGCCATGCCCGCCCATGGCCTCGGCTATTTTGTCCATACGCACGAATGACTGTTCGATGGCGAAAATTGCCCGCACACCTTCGGCGTTTAGAATATCGACGATACGGCTGCTAACTGTTTGTTTGCCCATGTTGACTGTCTCCCAACGATTCATTCATTTTCAATGTGTTAATATCCCATCTTCCGAATTTGTGGGTCGACTGCGGATAAACACCTGGGTAGCGCTCGCGCGGAGGTCTTACTGTGCCGTGTAACCACCGTCAACCATGACAAGCGAGCCGGTTGTGTTGCCGCTTTTATCCGAACAGAGCCATAAGACGGCCTCGGCGACATCCTGGGGCTGTCCAATTTTGCGAAGTGGTAGTTCCGCACCGAGCGCCTCAAGCGTTGTGTTTTTATCGCGCGCATATCCTTCGATCATCGGCGTATGTGTGGGGCCGGGGCACACAGCGTTGACGCGAATACCATGACACCCCTGTTCGACCGCGATCCCCCGCGTCAGTCCTACCACCGCGTGTTTGCTCATGGTATAGGCCGTAACCAGGGGCGTGCCGACGACGCCGCCCACTGAGGCGATGTTGACAATCGACCCACCGGTTCCCTGTTTGCGCATTTGGCGGATGCCGTGTTTAAGGAACAGATACACACCCCCGATATTGATCCCCACCAATCGGTCAAAGGCGGCATCATCGATGTCGGTGATTTCGGCATGGAGGCTTATGGCGGCATTGTTCACGATGCTGTCCAGCCGTCCATAGGACTCGACCGTCGCCGCAACGGCCGCTTTCACAGATTGTGCATCAGATACATCACATTGGACAAAGAATGCATTTGCGCCTGTTTGCAGGATACCGTCCCGCGCAGCTTCACCAACCTCCTTGTCGACATCGATAATGACCACCGAAGCGCCTTCTCGTGCAAGCGTCCTGCAAATCGCCAACCCGATTCCACTGCCTCCGCCGGTAACCAGTGCCACTTTATTTTCACACATCAGACTCATAGACCTTGCTCCACAGTTTCGGCTGTCTTAGCTGCAATAGTGCTTGATTATTTCATGGCTGTGGGATTTTGAAGATGGGATTTGATTTGTGTCTACCATCTTTTTCCCAGTCAGGTCCAAATTTTTTCTCACAGAATGATACAAATTTTTCATACCAATTTTCCCAGGTATTTTTTCCATCTTGTTTGGCAGTCAAGACATCAACCAGAAATGACTCAATGTCTGTCATTTCCTCTTTGGGAATAAAATAGCAGGCACCTCCAAGATAGGATTTTTCAATATTATCCGGACTAAACGCATGGGCTGTCAGCATCACTGCAACCACTTTCTTTTTATTGGCAATTTCCAAAAGTTTGTAACCGTCAACACCCATGATATCAAGAATTGCAATATCAAAAGATTGAGTTTCAAGAAGATTTTTTGCTTCTTTAAAACTTTGAGCCCTGACAGTGGTACTCATACTGAGCAATTCTTCCAAAGATTCAAGAACGTCCGGTTCATCATCAACAATCAATATTTTCATATTTTCGAGGCTGATATTTGCCATATTTTTTCCCGATTGTATAAGGGTTAGTAGTCTTTTGGGTCCAGATAGTCTCGCAGCCCATCACCCAGGAGATTCAGCCCCAAAACGGCCATCGAGATGGTCAGTCCGGGAAAGATCGCCATCCAGATTGACTTGGTCATGAAGGTGCGCGATTCACTCAGCATGCCACCCCAACTCGGGGTTGGTGGCGGCACACCAAGACCGAGAAAGGACAGCGATGCTTCGATAATGACGGCAAGGGCAAAAACAATCGTTGCCAGAACGATAATCGGTGACAGCGTGGCCGGGCCGATGTGCATAACGAGAATACGCCAGGGGTCTTGACCGATGGCACGGGCGGCTTCGACATATTCCTTGGACTTTTCGCTCAGAACCGCTCCGCGCATTATTCGGGCAAAGCGGGGGATGTAGATGATGCCGATGATCACCGACACCGTTTCGATGCTGGGCCCTATGGCAGCGACCAACCCGACCGCCAGAAGCAGCGGCGGGAATGCCAGCAGCGCATCGGTGATCCGCATCAACAGGTTGTCGAGAAATCCGCCGGTGAACCCGGCTATCGCGCCGATAAGCATCCCGGCCACAAGCCCGATGCTGACTGACAGAACACCCACCAGAAACGAAACACGCGCCCCGTGGATGATGCGGGCGAAGGTGTCGCGCCCGAAATTATCGGTGCCCATCCAATGAGCCGGACTCGGGCCTTGAAACCGCTCGCGGATGCTCATCTTGCTATGGTCATATCCGGTCGCATCAGGTCCGACGATCACCATAATGATAAATATCAGGACGATCACGCCACCGATCATCAGCATTTTATTGCTGCGTATTTTTTTCAACTCGCGGCCCCATCGGGAAGATTTGCCGACAGAAGCGTCCATGGTTTGCGTAGTATCAGTCATTTGCCATTGTCCAATCGAATTTGTGGGTTAAGGAAGGTGTACGAGATGTCCACCAGCAGGTTTACAAAGACGAAGAAGAAGGCCAGAAACAGGACGATCCCCTGAACCATCGGGTAGTCACGTGAAAAGATCGACTGAATTGCGGTGAGCCCCAGACCGGGCCAGGCAAAGATCGTTTCCACGATAATCGCACCCCCCAAAAGCGTGCCAAGTTCCAGCCCTGTAAACGTGACGACCGTTATCAGTGAATTTCGCAGTGCATGGCGATAGGTCACTTCACGCGGCGACAGGCCCTTGGCACGCGCGGTGATGATGTAGTCCTTGCCGAGTTGTTCGATCATCTCGGACCGGGTCATGCGCGCAATGGCTCCGGCCAGCGCGGCCCCCATACACAATGCCGGTAATGTCAGATGGCGCAGCGCGGCAATCGGGTCTTCCAGCGGGCTGACATATCCGATGGACGGAAAGATTGGCCAGGTTACGGAAAAGGCCAGCACGGCAAGGATCGCAATCCAGAAAACCGGCACCGAAATACCCGCCAAGGCCAGGACGAGGACACTCATATCCGTCCAATTTCCTTTATTCACCGCCGCAATTGTGCCCGCGAATACGGCAATGAAGACTGACACGAGGATCGATGCAAAGGCCAGCAGCAACGTGGCCGGCAGTTTTTCGAGGATGAGTTTCAGAACGGGTTCGCCGGTGACTACCGAATCGCCGAAATCCCCGGACACGACCCCTCCGATCCAGGAAATGTATTGCACGACGATGTTGCGATCCAGCCCTAATGATTTGCGCACCGCCGCGCGCGCCTCATCCGAGGCGTTGAGGCCAAGGATCGCATCGACCGGATCGCCCGGGATCAGATGGATAAAGGAAAACACCACCAGCGACATGATGAACAGAACCGGGAGCAGGTAAATAATGCGATTTAGAATATATCTCAGCATCTGATGTCCTCCTTACACCACGTGGCAGGCTGCCATATGGCCGCCGCCGACATCTCGCAATTCAGGTTTTTCCAATTTGCACCGGGAAATCACTCGAGAGCATCTTGGGCCGAAAGGACAGCCTTTGGGCGGATTGAGCGGGCTCGGAATTTCGCCCGACAAATAGGTTTTTTCAGCCCGTTTGGCCTTGTTGACCCTAGGCACGGCAGACAAAAGGGCTTGGGTATAGGGATGGGTTGGGGTACGGTAAAGATCATCGCGTTTGGCCATTTCGACAATCGAACCGAGATAAAGCACCGCGACCCGGTCCACCATATATTTCACCACACTCAGATCATGCGAGATGAACAGATAAGCCAGATTGTATTCGCGCTGCGCGTCGACCATCAGATTGATGATCTGCGCCTGAATAGAGACATCCAGCGCCGACACTGCTTCGTCGGCGACAATCATTTCCGGCCGCATGATCAGCGTACGAGCAATGGCGATCCGCTGGCGTTGTCCGCCCGAAAACTCATGCGGATACCGGTCTGCATGCGAAGCCCGCATGCCGACGTGAGTCAGCATTTCTAAAACGGTTTCGCGCCTTTCAACCGCGGATTTCGTGGTGTGGATTTTCAGCGGCTCTGCAAGAATCTGGCCGATTTTCATGCGCGGGGTCAATGACCCATAGGGGTCTTGGAAGATGATCTGCATCTTCGCCCGCATGGCCTTCATCGCTATTGGGGACAATGTCGTGATGACGGTTCCGTCAAACACAACCTTGCCGCTCGTCGGTTCGTGCAAGCGCAGGATGCAGCGTCCGATGGTCGATTTGCCAGACCCGCTTTCGCCAACCAACCCCAGGGTTTCACCGGCATTCAACGTGAAGCTGACATCTCGAGTGGCGTGCAGCAGCGCGGGTTTTTTAAACAGGCTGCCGCCTACGGGAAAGGCCTTGTTGAGACCCTCGACAGAAAGTAGTGGCGTGGTGTTATTCATAAAGGATACATCTCACTTTGCGTCCATTATCCAGGGACTTAAGTTCAGGGATCTGTTCCAGACAATGATCTGTCCGTTTCGGACAGCGGGCATAGAAATAGCAGTTTCCGGGCAGGTTGGTCAGATTCGGCACGACCCCCGGGATTTCTATCAACCGACCGCTGTCCTTGGTCAGATCGCTCGCCAGGGATGGCATGGAGGTCATCAGCCCTTCGGTATAGGGATGCAGCGGGTTGCCGAACAAATCGTCGGTCGAGGCCTCTTCGACCACCTGCCCGGCGTACATGACGAGTACCCGGTCAACGGTTTCGGCGCTGACGCCCAGATCATGGGTGATTAGCAGCATCGCAGTGCCCAGCTCATCGGACAATTCGCGGATCAGCTTCAGAATTTGGGCTTGAATCGTCACATCCAGAGCGGTTGTGGGCTCATCCGCCAGGATCAGCTTGGGGCGGCAGGCCAGCGCCATGGCAATTATCACACGCTGGCGCATCCCACCGCTCATCTGGAAAGGATATTCTTTAATGCGCTGGTCAGGTGAAGCGATGCCCACAAGACGCAGCATCTCTTCGGCCAGTTCGAATGCCTGGGCTTTCGATTTGTCCTGGTGTTTGAGGATCACCTCGCGCAGCTGATACCCCACGGTATAGACCGGGTTCAGCGCGGTCATGGGTTCCTGAAAGATCATGGAAATCTGGTTGCCGCGCACGTCCTGCATCTGCTTATCAGACAATTCCAGCAGAGCGCGGCCATCAAATGCGATACTGCCGCCAACGATCTTTCCCGGGGGGCTGGGGATAATGCGCATGACAGACCGTGCGGTGACACTTTTGCCGGACCCTGATTCGCCCACGATGCCCACCATCTCTCCGGGGGCTATGTCGAAGGACACATCATCGACCGCTTTCGCGACCCCGTTATAGGTAAAGAAGTGAGTCTTGAGGTTCCTGACTTCCAGAAGAGGTTTTGTCTTCATGGCCTGTTATTCCGCACTTTGGTTTTTTGGAATCCCCCTGCCGGCGCCGGAGGATTCCTTGGTTTCAGACTATTGCCAGCGCCAGCTTAGTCCAGCGTAGCGTATGGAATACCACCGCCGGCATAGTACCAGTCATTGGCCAGCGGTGCGTAGTTTTTGACTTTGTCGCTGACACCGTAGGAGAACGGGTAGTTAAACATGAAGAGCCAGGGTGCATGATCCACCAGATCCTGGGTGATGCCTTTGTAAATCTCACGACGTTTTGCGGGATCGCCCTCGGCGCCCCCGGCGTCCAGACCGGCTGTGATCGCCTTGACATTGTTGCTGCCCGTGGTCGCAGCCCAGTAAATCCCGCCGGGATAAAATGCTTTGAGATACAGCGTATCGGGATCGGAGAACATACCGAAACCAAAACTTTCTATCTGCCAGTCGCCACTGAAGGCTTTGCCGATGGCAGTTGCTTCGTCGAGCAGTTCAACCTTCACGCGGATTCCGATTTCGGCCATCATCGCCTGGAAGACATTCGCTGCCTCGACCAACTCCTGGTTGTTCTGGGCGACCGTGTAGGTCACATCAAACCCGTTGGCATACCCGGCATCGGCAAGAAGGGCCTTGGCTTTTTTCGGGTTGTATTCCAGGGCTTTTATTTCGGGGAAGTGCCAGGGCATCCCCTTGGGGTAGTACTGATGGGTTGCCTGACCTATACCAAATGACACAGCAAGGTTCATGTCTTCACGGTTCAAGGCATGGGCCAGCGCCTGACGGACACGCACATCGGCCAACGGAGCATAGTTTATGTTCATGTTCAGTGAAATTGTCTGGCCGATACTAGTATCAACTCTGTAGCCGTTCGGCTTTTTTGCCACACCGGATTCTACTGCTTCAATCGGCAGTTTGCGGGTGATATGGACATCGCCCGAGCGCAGCGCATTCAGGCGCGACGACGGATCAATGATCACCTTCAGCACCAGTTTGTCAACCTTGGGCAGCTCCGGATTCCAGTAGTTTTCATTCTTGACCAATGTCAGGCTGTCATTCTGTTTCCACTCAACGAACTTAAACGGTCCGGTTCCGATTGGTTTGATGAACTTGCCGTCGGCGTCGAAACAGCTTTTGGCCTGGATGACGAACATGTTGTCGTAGCGGTCAAAGAAGGTGCCCAGAAACGAGGCTGAGGGAACTTTAAGCTTGAAAATGATCGTGTGATCGTCGGGCGTTTCCATGCTGTCTAACAGGCGGCTGAATATCGGTCCGAATAGCGCACCGTCGGTGGCCATAACCCGTTCGACATTCCATTTGACGACTGCGGCGTTAAAGTCGCTCCCATCGTGAAATTTCACGCCCTTGCGCAGCTTGAAAGTATAGGTTCTTGCGTCCGGCGAGACATTCCAGGATACCGCAAGCGCGGGTGCAGCCTGGTTTTTATCATCCGGGATAAGCAGGCCTTCGTTGATCAGCGTGGCGGTGTTCGTGCCAACCAGACTTGGGTTTTGGCTGTAGTCAAGGCGGCCCTGATCGGTCTCCACCCCCAGTATCAGCGTTCCACCAATTGCAAAAGCGACATTCGCGGGCAACGCGATTAGCATTGCAAGCAAGATTCCTGAAAGAATAACAGACTTCATTTTTTCTTCTCCTTTTTTATTGATGGGTTTGTTCAAATCAGCGTGTGTTGGTATGCAAGGGGTTTGTTTCAATTTTTCTAAAAGCCTAGTATAGCAATTTAAATGCCAGAATCTACTAAAAGTAATTAATGATATAATTTCAATATGTTAAAAATATAACCGGTCGATAATGAGGGAAATGAATGCGTCGTTTTTTTTTCATTTGTGAAATTTTTTTCGAAGTTGAAAATTCAATTTTCATTTTAATACTTAAACTTTGTTGACTACTGGGTGTTTTATGCGTTTTACTTCTTCTCTCGTTAATTAATGAAAGAGTAACTGTCCAGCACCTTTTTTGATGCATGCTATGGCTTCCTTGAGCTTAGCGGGATCAATGGCAAAGGATAGACGCAGAAAGCCTTCTCCCTTGGTTCC
>CAMYLH010000076.1 GCA_947259065.1 uncultured Desulfobacterales bacterium | reverse complement strand
TGGGGCTCGGGCTGGAGTTCAACATGATATGCCCGGATCACGGTATAATCTGGCGCAAGGATCCTGGTAAAATCGTAGATGCCTACGTTCGCTGGTGTCGACAGGAACCTCAGAAAAAGGCAGTGGTGGTGTATGATACCATGTGGCATAGCACCGAAAAGATGGCGAATGCTGTTGTCTCAGGTATCAACAAAGAAAGGGTTCCGGCAAAACCGTTTCATTTGAGAAAGACCCACCGAAGTGAGATTATGCTGGAAATTTTTGATGCCAGGGCAGTGGTCATTGGATCGCCGACCCTGAACAATCAGTTGTTTCCCACCTTGGCTGACTTTCTGACCTACATGAAAGGTCTGAAGCCGTTAAATAAAATTGGGGCGGCTTTTGGATCATACGGCTGGAGCGGCGAAGCCGTCAAGAAAGTCAACCAAGAGCTCGAGGCCATGAAATTTGACATTGTCGATCCGGGTCTGAGAGTTCAGTATGTACCGGACAAGGAGGCACTGGAAGCTTGTTATGAGCTTGGACGTAAAATAGGGAAGGCGGTAATGGAGTGAAAATTCCGGTAGTTGACCTTAGCACGTGTATTCAATGCGGTATATGCTATGAGTTATGTCCGGAAGTATTCCGGATGAATGATGCCGGCTATGTCGAAGTCACTGAATCGGCAGATTATCCGGAACTCGATGTGAATGACTGTATAAAGTGTTGCCCGACAGACTGCATCTACTGGGAGGAAGCGTAAGGATCCGGTGCGCAGCCTGGGCTGATGAAAATTATGCTTTCTTTGGCATGATACCGCTGTTATTCACAAATTCAAAATCCAAAATCTAAAATTGCCCTAAGAGGCTATCATGAAAAAAATCGCACTTTTTGTATTTAACGGCGATCCCATGTGTTTCATACACGTCCTGCTGAATGCGCTTGATATGAATGAAAAAGGATATGAGGCTAAAATTATTATTGAAGGCGCAGCCACTAAATTAATTTCCGAGTTGGAAAAGAAGGGAAATCCGTTACATCAGCTCTGGCAAAGGGTCAGGGCCGAAGGATTGGTGGAAGGCATCTGTAAAGCTTGTGCCAATAAAATGGAAACGATCGTGGAAGCCAAAACCCTGGGACTGCCTCTGCTGGAGGACATGCTGGGTCATCCGGGTATGGCCCGGTACCGGGATGCGGGTTTTGAAATCATTACGTTTTAAAAAAGATAAACTAGGCGGCCGCCAACTTAAAAAAAAAATATTGCAGCTTCTTCAGGCAGATAATTTTAAAGATGGGCTGGCTGAAATTCGCCGATTCCCGGCCAGACAGGCAGTCGGGCCACTTTTTTCTTGTTTGTGCAGTCTGGACGAGCTTGTCAAATGGCGAGCGGTAACCGCCATGGGGAAGGTCATTTCGGATCTGGCCGTATCCGATCCGGAGTCGGCCAGGGTTGTCATGCGCCGCTTTATCTGGAATCTGAACGATGAATCCGGCGGAATCGGCTGGGGTTGCCCGGAATCCATGGCAGAGGTCATGGCGCAAAATCAAAAGCTGGCCGAAGAATATGGGTGCATCCTTCTCTCCTACATCCAGCCTAAAGGAAACTATCTTGAACACGAAGGTTTGCAGCGGGGCGTGCTTTGGGGCATCGGCCGGTTGGCACATACCCGGACGCAATGTATGCAAACCATTGCCGCCTGGGCAGCCGGGCCGGTTTTAAATCCGGAACTGATTCAGCCGCTGAAAGAGCTTACGCGGGACGCGGCCAGGCTAATGCTATATCGTGGCGGGCGACTCGCTGAATATTCAGTTGGCCGATTGGCCCGGGAAGCATTGGCACAGTTTGAGCAAGCAGCGAAAGTTTAGGCACCTGTCGGGTTCTTCTGTCAAGATTTTGTCAGAAAATTGAGGTTTCTGGTGTCAGTGTTCAGGTTTCAGCAATTAAAAATTTCAAATAGCAAAACGCAAATCCCAAACAAATCCCAATAACCGAAATCCAAATTTCCAAACAATTGGTTTTTTATCTTATTTGAGATTTGGATATTGTAATTTGGAATTTATTTGTAATTTGATACTTGTTATTTGTTATTTCCTGTTTGCCCGGGTTTTGGCCTTAGTATCTGAACTATTACAAAATTAAATAGATTTCCAACCACATAACGATACTCACAAATCCACTGGAGTATTCCCAACATGGAATGGACCAAAGAAGCTGCTGAAAGCATCCAAAAAGTTCCTTTTTTTGTGCGCAAGCGCGTCAGGGCGCGGGTTGAAACCGAAGCAAAAAACGCCGGCAAAAAGGTGATCTCTCTGGTCGACGTCAAAGCGACCCAGGCCCGTTATTTGTCCGGGATGGCTTCTGAAATCAAGGGCTATCAAATCGACACCTGTTTCGGGCCCAGCGGATGCCCGAACCGGGCGGCCGTCAGCGATCAACTCCTGCAAAAAATCGAATCCCTGGTCGTCGGAAAGGATTTGCTCGGGTTTCTCAAAAAAAGGGTTGATGGGGACCTGAAATTTCACCACGAGTTCAGGATTACACTGGCGGATTGCCCCAACGCCTGTTCGCAGCCCCAGATAAAAGATGTCGGTATCATCGGTGCCTGCACACCCCGGATCACTGAGGAGCCCTGCACCCTGTGCGACGCATGCGTCCAAGCCTGCAAGGAAGATGCGATAACTTTGATCCCTGAGAAAGAATGCCCGGATATCGATTTCGACCGATGTCTGCATTGTGGAAAGTGCATGCAAGTCTGCCCTACCGGTACGATCGCTAAGGGCAGCCAGGGGTTCAGAGTGCAACTGGGAGGCAAACTCGGCCGGCATCCGCAGCTGGCAAAAGAGCTGCCGGGAATTTACAGTGAAGACCAAGTTTTGGAAATCGTCGAAACCTGCCTGGACTTCTACCAGCAAAACAGCAAACATGGCGAACGATTTAGTCAACTTTTAACATCTGCCGACTTTGAAAAAATAGCAGCGCGCTATTAAGATCAGAAGGTAAAATGTAAGTGTTCAACGCAAAAAACACGGAACAAGTTGGATCCTTCAAAACCTGAGAGCCCGATCCCTACCGTCTGCTGCGATCTCCGAAATTGACATGCCTCAATCTCATACTATATTAGTATACAAACATAAATCCGCTGAAACACTCTCAAAGACCTGACGGCAAGGAGAAAGAACGATATGGAAAAAAAGACCTTTTCAATTCCAAACATTACCTGTGGACACTGTGTTATGGCTATCAAAAATGAATTAAATGAATTAGACGGCATCAAAATGGTGGAGGGCAATCCGGAGGCCAAAAGCATCGAGGTCGGATGGGAAGCACCGGTCACCGAAGATAAGATCAAGGAGACGCTGAAGGAGATCAATTATCCGGCCGCCTGACACTGTGCAGTTAAAAAAGTATTTGGATTTTAGCGACATCTAATTATTCACCGCAAAGGATGAACGGCATAAAATAAGAAAAAAATTCTCTGCGTTCTGTGTGTCTCTGCGGTGAAACCTATTTTACTAAATTTTAATGATTAAAGAACAAAAATTCATATTACCCATTACCGGTATGACCTGTGCCAACTGTGCCGCCAACATTGAACGGGGTGTCAAAAAGCTTAAAGGGATTGCTGAAGCCAGCGTCAATTTTGCGGCAGAAAATGCGGCGGTTTCCATTGATCCGCAGCAACTGCAATTACGGGAGGTGATCGAAAAAATTCACAACTCCGGTTTCGGGGTGACCACGGCCAAGGTTGAAATGCCGGTAACCGGTATGACCTGCGCTAACTGTGCTGCCAACATTGAGCGGGCCTTGAACAAAAAAACTGCAGGGGTTGTCAGCGCCGCAGTCAATTTTGCCAGCGAACGGGTGTCGGTGGAATATGTGCCCGGCGTTTTAACCGTTGATGACATCGTTGGTGCCATTGAAAAAGCGGGCTACGGTGCGATTCCAGCGGAAGAGGGCCTGCACGAAGAAGATGTCGAGCAAAAGACGCGTGACGCCGAAATCAAAGATCAAACCCGTAAATTTGTCGTGGGGGTATTGTTTGCCCTGCCGCTTTTTGTGTTGAGCATGGGTCGCGATTTCGGTCTTATCGGCCAGTGGAGCCATGCCCCCTGGGTCAATTGGCTGTTTCTGGCACTTGCCTCTCCAGTTCAGTTTTATACCGGCTGGGATTATTATGTCGGGGGGTTAAAAAGCCTCAGAAACAAAAGTGCCAACATGGATGTTCTGGTGGCCATGGGATCTTCCGTGGCCTACATTTATTCTCTGGCCGTTCTTTTTTCTCCTTCCATCGGGATGCATGTCTATTTTGAAACCTCTGCGGTGATTATCACCCTGATCAAAATGGGAAAAATGATCGAGTCCCGCACCAAAGGCCGCACGGGCGGCGCCATCCGTAAATTGATCGGTCTGAGCCCCAAAACCGCAACGATCCTGGAAAACGATATTGAAACCGAAATTCCGCTGACCCGCGTTAAAGTCAGCGACACGGTGATCGTGCGCCCGGGGGAACGTATTCCGGTTGACGGACTGGTGCTCGACGGCAGCTCGGCGGTCGATGAATCCATGCTCAGCGGTGAACCGCTGCCGGTTGACAAACAGCCGGGTGACATGGTGGTGGGTGGGACCATCAACGGTGAAGGTCTCTTAAGATTCAGCGCCACCCGGGTCGGCAAAGAAACCGCCCTGGCCCAGATCATCCGGCTGGTTCAAGAAGCCCAGGGCAGCAAAGCACCCATCCAGGCCCTGGCCGATAAGGTGGCCGCTGTATTCGTACCTGCAATCATCGGGATCGCATTTTTGGTTTTTTTTCTGTGGTGGGGCATCACCGGCGAGTTTGTGCCCGCCATGATACGGCTGGTTGCCGTTCTGGTAATCGCCTGTCCCTGTGCCCTGGGATTGGCGACACCCACGGCAATTATGGCCGGCACCGGGAAAGGCGCGGAAAAGGGCATCCTCTTTAAAAGCAGTGAAGCCCTGGAGACGGCGACCAAACTCGATACCATTGTGCTGGATAAAACCGGAACCATTACCCTGGGCAAACCCGCCGTGGTCGATATCAAACCGCTAAGCCCGCAATTCGAAACAGAAGACGATCTTCTGAAACTGGCCGCTTCGGTTGAAAAAGGTTCCGAACACCCCCTGGGGAAAGCCATTGTCAAAGAAGCCAAAACCCGGCAGATCAAGCTTTTTGAGCCAAAAAATTTTAAGGCCGCGGGAGGTTTCGGCGTGCAAGCCGACGTGGACGGCCATGCTGTGCTGGTGGGCAAACCCAAATGGTTTCAGGAAACAGGCATCGGCATTCAAAGCGCCGAAATCGAGATCCGAAAGCTGCAGTTCCAGGGCAAAACCGTTATGGTAGTTGTCAGGGATAACGAACTTTGCGGCCTGATTTCTGTATCCGACACCTTGAAACCGGATTCCAAAGCGGCCATCCGGCAGCTCCACGACCAGCATTTGAAAGTCGTGATGCTGACCGGCGACAATCAGCAAACCGCCCAATCCATCGCCGCCCAGGTCAATATAGATGACATCCTGGCCGAAGTACGGCCGGAAGAAAAATCATCCAAAATAAAAGATTTGCAGCAAAATGGCGAACGGGTCGGTATGGTGGGTGACGGCATCAACGATGCCCCGGCACTGGCCCAGGCGGATGTCGGACTGGCAATCGGAACCGGTACCGATGTGGCTATCGAAACGGCAGGCGTCATTCTTGCCAGCGGCAGTTTAAGCGGCGTACCGCGGGCCATCCGGCTGAGCCGCGCTACTATGAATACGATCAAGCAGAATCTTTTCTGGGCTTTTGGCTACAACGTCATCCTGATTCCAATTGCCGCCGGAATTCTCTACCCTTTTGAGACCTTGCCGATCATGCTGCGGCAGCTGCACCCCATTCTGGCCGCCCTGGCCATGGCCTTCAGCAGCATTTCGGTGGTGAGCAACAGCTTGAGGCTCTATAAAACCAAAATAAAGTAGAATTTAAGTCATCGTTCACCACCCCGATGAAATAAGTGCAACAGAGATTTAATTAGCAATTCCGACTTGCCTCTCGATTATATTCAAGTACAAATGAAGACAAACTAATTAATTTTTTTTGCTCCAAAGCAAAAAATATCTAAATAATTTTTGCTTTGGAGCAAAAAATATTGACTTTCTCGCCATGAATCGTCATACTCATATCATGACCGAGCAAAGATATCTTACAAAATATGTTCTCGAGGACCTCACCGATAAAATGGTTTTTATCGGCGGTCCACGCCAGGTAGGCAAAACCACCCTCGCGCGAGATATAGTTTCAAATCATTTCCAGCATTCTGGCTATTACAACTGGGACAATCGGCAGGATCGGCGCAGCATCATGCAGTCAAATTGGTCTGGTGATGCCGAGTTGATCATACTTGATGAAATACACAAATATAAAAAGTGGAAATCCTTAGTGAAGGGTGAATACGATAAACTAAAAGACAAATACCGCTTTTTAATTACCGGCAGTGCGAGATTAGATTTATACCGCAAAGGCGGGGACTCGATGCTTGGCCGATATCATTATTATCGATTGCATCCTTTTACCCTGGCTGAGGTGGTTGGCAGCACATCAGTACCACCTGTATTTAAAGAGATTCCCATCCGCCCACAAAACGACAAGGAGCTGTTTGCTGCCCTGGATAAGTTCGGCGGATTTCCCGAACCGTTTCTAAAACAAAACACACGCGTCCTGCGAAGGTGGCACAACGAGAAGGTCAACAGATTGTTCAGAGAGGATATCCGTGATATCGAACAGGTTCGTGACATCGTTAAAATGCAACTTTTAGGTGATCTATTGCCTGACAGGGCAGGTTCCCTGTTATCGCTCAATTCCCTTCGAGAAGATCTTGAGGTCAGCCATCGAGCCGTGTCTAACTGGATGAATATTTTGGAATCCTTTTACTATTGCTTCAGAATCTACCCCTTTGCAGCTAAAAATTTTCGATCACTTAAAAAGGAGGCTAAGCTTTATCTATGGGATTGGTCGGAAATCGACCCAGAACCGGCAAGATTTGAAAATTGCGTGGCATCTCATCTCCTCAAACTTGTGCATTTTCTCCAGGATTATGAAGGATACAAAACAAAATTGTACTATCTTAGGAGCATCGAAAAAAAAGAAGTGGATTTCCTGGTGACCATTAATAAAAAACCATGGTTTGCTGTAGAAGCTAAAATCAACGATGTCAATACCTCGCCTCATTTGTATTACTTTAAGGACAAATTGAAAATTCCATTTTGCTATCAAGTTGTTAAGTCAAATGGGGTCGACAGGTTCATGAAAGGAGTTAGAATTGTTTCAGCCAACCGGTTTCTTGCGGGTTTGATATAGCGTCCAAGCGTCTTTTCTTTGCCGATTGCCATCCTTTCCGCAGAAATTTAAAGTATGCGAACATTAAGGTAAGAAATACGAATACCCAGGGGGTAGATTCGGATGCTTTACAGAAAGATGAAAAAGAACGGCGATGAGCTGTCAATATTGGGTTTTGGGTGCATGCGATTGCCCCAGAAGAAGGGATCACCGGGTAGTGGGTAAATCGACGAAGCGCGTGCGACCCGCCAGATCCATTATGCAATTGAGCAGGGGGTGAATTACTTTGACACGGCCATGCCGTATCACATGGGAGCCAGTGAGCCGTTTCTCGGGCGGGCGCTCTCCAATGGTTATCGGGATAAAATCAAACTGGCCACAAAGCTGCCGCCCTGGTCGGTCAAAGCCCGGCAGGATATGGATCAGTTGCTCAAAGTTCAGCTCGAAAACTTAAAAACAGATCTTACTGATTACTATCTGGTCCATGCTTTAGAGAAAAGCAGCTGGGAAAAGATGAAAAATCTTGCGGTTCTTGAATTCCTTGATGCGGCCCGGGCCGATGGACGAATAACGAATGCCGGCTTTTCATTCCACGGAGATAAAGACACCTTTAAGGACATCGTTGATGCCTACGATTGGGAGTTTTGTCAGATCCAGTACAATTTTTTGGATCGGCAGAATCAGGCCGGCAGCGAAGGCTTAAAGTATGCCGCCGCCAAAGACATGGGGGTAATCATTATGGAACCGTTGCGCGGCGGCAACCTGGCCGGAAAAGTAGCACCGGCGATTCAAGCCCTTTGGGATGAAGCGGTTACCGAACGTTCGCCGGTCGAATGGTCGCTGCGCTGGATATGGAACCATCCCGAGGTCACGGTGGTGCTATCCGGCATGAACGAAGAGGCACACATTGATGAGAATCTTCGCATCGCGAATGAGGCCTATCCCGGATCGCTTACCGACAAAGAGTTGGCAATAGTCGATAGGGTTGAGGAGACCTATCGCAACCTGATGAAGGCCGGCTGCACCGGATGCCGCTACTGTATGCCCTGCCCGGCCGGGGTGGACATTCCGACCTGTTTTGAAGTTTTTAACGATCTGCACATGTTCGGTAATTCTAAATCCGCTAAGCTATCATACCTGACCCGGGTCGGCGGAGCGATGGGCGGAGAACCTGCCTATGCGTCCTTATGTGAAAATTGCGGTCAATGTGAAGATGCCTGCCCCCAGCATCTACCAATTCAAGATCTTTTAAAGGATGTTACCGAAGAATTTGAGAAATGGTGGATGAAACCTGCCGTATGGTTGGTTAAGCAAATTTTTGCTGTTCATCGATGGGTTACCCTCCGCAGAGCCAGGCGGACTGGAACAAGGTCGTAAACAATTTTGGTTACGTTACTGGTTTGACAAATGTTCCTATCAAGAATATATTATCAAAGTAAAGCAAATATAAAAAGTAGGAAAAATTAAAAATGTATGCAAAATTATCAAAAAAAGGCCAAGTAACCATTCCAAAAGCTATTCGTGAAAAATTAAATATTGACAGTGAGGGTGGCGTATTGTTTCTGGTCGAAGATGATGAGGTAAAGCTTAAGGGGATTCCTGGTGGTGAAATAGATAATTTGGCAGGAAGTCTTAAGAAATATGCAAAAACATATCTACCCTTGGAGAAAGCGAGGACAAGAATCAAAGGAAAAATTGCCGATGCAGCCGCCCGAGAAGGTTTATCTGATTGATACGAATGTTATCCTGCGTTATCTGCTGAACGACCATAAACGCTTTAGCCCTAAAGCAAAAGCGTTTATGCAGGAGGTTGCAAAAGGGTTGAA
>CAMYLH010000075.1 GCA_947259065.1 uncultured Desulfobacterales bacterium | reverse complement strand
TCTAAAACTTTTGTTACTTGAACGTCGTCACTCATTTTAATCCTCCTGAACGGTTGCATTTAAATAAATAATTGTATCTTACTGCTCTGCGCTTCTTTCAAAAACGTGGCAACACCGCCAAATCCCATATGTTGATATTCGATGAACTCCTCACGTTTGAATCCCATCAGGTCCATGGACATTTCACAGACGTAAATGCGGACACCAAGTTCTTCGGCCAGGGCCAGCATCTCCTCCAGCGAAGCCACGTTTTTCTTTTTCATCAATGATTTCATCATGGCTGTTCCCATGCCGCCCATATTCATATTAGAAAGTTTCACATCACCCGTCCCCGTAGGCAGCATGGCACCGAACATCTTTCCCATCATATCTTTCCCGCCGACATTCTTTTTCTTGTCCCTGAGAACCGGCGTCCCCCAGAAAGTGAAAAACATCACCACCTCCATACCCATAGCAACTGCTCCGGTGGCGATAACAAACGCGGCCAGGACTTTGTCCAGATCACCGCTGAACACGATCATAGACAGCTTGTTTTCAGCGGTCTTTTTGTTCAATACCTCCACTTGAGATTTCAATTCATTAAATTGTAGTTCTAAATTTTGCATATCCATAGCATCCTCCTCTGTGTTTTAAATCGGCTTCTTATTTTTATTTAGTTACGACAATGAATAAATGAATTATCATAATATAGTTTACAGTATGAACCTCATATTCAGGAAGATTTGACTGCAACTGGCTAAACCGCGAAAAAGCAATTATATTGCTGAATCGATACTCAATACATGCCCCTATAATTACTGTAATAAAAATAGAAGCCCGCCGAATTCGATTTAGATATCAGACCTCGGTTTTAAGCTTATATCAAAATTAATCAAAATTAGCATCCTGCAAACTTATGGGTAATATCGTCAGGCCGTCACACCATCATATCTTTTACAGCTTCCATTGAGGCGTTGAGAATATCCAGATTGGTCAGCATGGTATTGCGCTGGTCCGGTGCCATCTGGGACAACACCTGACCATGCAAAGATTCCATAAACTGATTGATATCATTTATTTTTTTTTGTCCCGCAGGGGTCAGGCTGAGTAGTTGGACTCTGGAATCTTCGGGGTCGGCGATACGTTGAACTAGGTTTTTCTTGATTAGACCGTCAATGATTTTGGATACCCGGCTTTTGACCACATTCATTTTTTGGGCAATACTTTTGGCCGTGAGATAACGCTCGTATCCAAACAGTATCAGACATCGAAACTCTGCATCCGGCAACTGGAATCGTTCGCATTGATACTGCATACGTTCCTGGCAGCACTGGAACAGTTTTGCGATCAGCTTCTGAAATCTATCCAGTTGAAAATCTGAAACGTCTGGGGTATTTGAATCCTTAAAATCGTTCATAGCGTGAACTATAACATACAGAGAATCTGTGTCAAGGATTTTTAATATTTTTCTGTAATTTTTTTTCTTCTGAATGGGGTACGGATTCAATGCGGGCTTGGGGTCGCGAAGGATTCAGAGATAGAGGAATTTAAAATGGCATCTTATCTTTTCTTAAATTCCTCAATCCCCGTTAGCTTATCTTTGAAATTTCTCCAAATGTTTTAATTTCCGACGGCAGATCGTCGACTTCAATAGTCAGGTCCACTTTCAGTGCAAAGGCTCTTTCAATCACATTCTCCAACTGGATCACATTACCCGGCCAATTGTATCGCAACAACACATCAAGAGTATCCGGCGATACGTTCATAACAGTGTTTTCACGATTCGTGTTAAACTTGTTCAGGAAATGGTTGATCAGAAGGCAAATATCTTCTTTGCGTTCTCGGAGCGGAGGCATCCTTATAATAACGTCATTTATGCATTTGAGAAAATCCTGGTTTACAAGTTCACGCCCGACGGCTTCTTCTAAGTTTCTGTTGGTGGCCGCCAATAAACGGACGCTGTTCCCCTGCTTATGGTCTCCTGCCGTTAAATTCAAATTATTCTCCGTATATGCCTGGCTGATTTCAGCCTGCATATCCGGAGCAATTTCGGCGATTTCATCAAAAAAGATGGTGCCGCCGGCCATGGATTTGAACAAATTAAGAGTGTGATCGTAGATCTGGTTTTCGGCAATCCCTTTCCCAAAGCTTTTACAGTTCACGGGCATAAATGCTTTCTGCCCCCGATCACTGCTTTTATGTACCACATGAGCCGTCAACTCTTTACCCGTTCCACTTTCCCCCTGTATTAAAACATTGGGACTGTTACAGCTCATACGGTCAATTTGCTCATATATTTCCTGCATTTTGAGGCTGATACCCACCAGTTGATCGAACCTGTGCCTTTCTTTTAACCGGGTCTTCAGAATAATATTTCCCTGTTTAAGCTTTTTTTCCTCATAGATCTTTTCAATTAGAATTTTTAGAACATCGAGTTTGAAAGGCTTCTGGATATAATCATAGCTGCCGTATTTCATAGCCTGAATGGCAGATTCCATCGTGCCGTGCCCCGTTACGATAATCACCTCCGTTGAAGGCCGGTATTCCTTGATCACGGCGAGCAGCTCAAGTCCATTGATATCAGGCATTTTAAAATCGGTAAACACGACATCAAAATCTTTATCCTTGATAAGCTCAAGCGCCTTAAGACCATTATCAACGATACTTATCCTGTAATCAAAGGCAGTAAGATACTCCTCGACCAACGATAGAATTGTCGTGTCATCATCCACAAATAAGATTTCAAAATCCTCCATGAATCCCCTCCACCTGGACTTACTGACCAGGCCATACAAGTGCGGGTCTGATACAGTCCGCCAATTAATCAGCGGTCCTCTTCGGAATCTTTTTCCAGATTGTATCGCTTTATTTTTTCAACCAAGGTCGTTCTTTTTATCTTAAGAAGCTGAGCAGCTCGATTTTTTATCCAGTTTGTTTTCTCAAGCGCACTGATGATCAGCGCTTTTTCAAACTCATTAACAGCCGTGCTAAACGAAATTCCATCACCGCGCGCTTCCAATTTGTGCTGCGCTACCCGGTCGTTTTCTATTCTAAGTTTTTCGGGGAGATCTTCCGGTAATATTGTCTCGCTTTCATGTAAAACAACAAGTCTCTCGATGATATTCTTGAGCTCTCTTACGTTACCCGGCCAAGAGTAATTCATCAAAATTTTCATGGCCGCATCGGATACCGCCACAATTTGTGAATCCACTTTCCGGCCGAACTGCTCCAAGAAATGGGAAACAAGAAAGGGAATATCGGATTTGCGCTCTTTTAAGGTCGGCAACATGATCGGGATCACATACAGACGGTAAAAAAGATCTTCACGGAAATTTCCTTTTTGAACTTCTTCTTCCAAATCCCGGTGTGTGGCGGCAACAATTCTGGCGTCGCTCTTGATGGTTTGATTGCCTCCGACACGCTCAAACTCACCTTCTTCAAGCACCCGTAACACTTTTACCTGCAAATCGGCGCTCATGTCACCAATTTCATCTAAAAAAATGGTGCCGCCTTTGGCCATTTCGAATTTGCCGACTTTATCCGAGGTCGCCCCTGTAAATGCTCCGCGCCGGTACCCGAAAAATTCGCTTTCCAGCAGGCCTTCCGGTGTTGCGCCACAATTAATCTGGATAAATGAATTGCCGTTTCGATCCGAGGCCTCATGAATAGCTCTGGCGATTAAGCCCTTTCCCGTGCCCGTCTCTCCGTTCAACATAATGGTAGTATCACACTCGGCAACCTTTTCAACTATCCTGAATATCCTTTGCATGGCGGAACCTTGGCCGATGATATCCTTAAATATAACCTGAGATGGTAATTTGATCGGAATGATCTTGTTTCTCATCTGGGGATTTGAATCCGTCATAAACTTCCCCTCCGGATAATTGAATCCGCAGTAAATTAAATTTAGGCAGGTTGTAATCAGAAACACAAGCGTAACGGTCACAACCGCTGAGCTCTGCGGGTAAAAATCATCGACAACAGTATTGCCGATAGTAGGCAGTTAAGCACTCTAAATTATGTACGAATAGGCATACAGCAACTACTAATGTGTATAAAATCGGGTAAAGTCAAGTCAAGAATACTTAAAAAAGCAAAATTTTTCAATACTTTAATGATAATTTTAGCAATCTGCAATTTTTTTTAAAAATCAGCAGCCACCAGCAAGGTGGCCCCGGCCCCTTCAAGGGGCCATCCTCATACCCCCAGCTCTGCAGGTGGTCGCTGATTAAAGAGGCTTATTTTGCGATTCTTGACTTCATAGAACAAAACCTCTATTTTTGATATTTACCCGGAAGTTGCAAAATTGGGGTTTAGTTCAACAGCGGTGTTTCCTTTGAAAAAGTCACTGAAAATAGCAGTTCGAGATTTAGTTACACATGTGCTGCGAACCGGAGATTTGGCATTCGAATTTTTATCCTCCACCCGTCCGTTAGATGCCATTCGAATCCACCAAAAAATTCAGCAATCCCGCCCACAAAACTATACGGCTGAAGTTGCCGTCTCCCATCAGATTGAAACTGAGTTGTTTATATTAACTATCGGCGGCCGCATCGACGGAATCTATCTTGAACCGGATCGAGTATTGATAGAAGAGATAAAAACAACCTCTCGCAACCTTGAATATTACAGGAATAACAGGGATCCGCTTCACTGGGGACAGGTTAAATGCTATGCCTACATCTACGCCAGGGAACACAATCTAAGTGAAATCAGCACACAGCTGACCTACTATCAGGTGGATACTGGAGAAATCAGTAAATTTGACCAGCATTTTGCCTCAAGTGAGCTGGAATCTTTTTTTCAAGGGCTGGTCAGCAGTTATCTGCAATGGGCACAAACCCTCGTCAACTGGGAAATTCTCCGGGATGCATCTATCCGAAAGCTCCAATTTCCTTTCGGCAATTATCGCCCGGGTCAGCGTGAGATGGCCGTGGGGGTTTACCGAACAGTCAAAAACGGCGGCCAGCTGATGGCCCAGGCCGCCACCGGTATCGGAAAAACCATGGCGGTCATCTTTCCGGCAGTAAAAGCGATTGCCGAAAAGTTGAATGCTAAAATATTTTACCTGACTGCCCGCACCACCGGAAGGCTCGCTGCGGAAAAAGCGTTGGACGAATTACGCAAAAAACGGCTCAAACTCAAATCCCTGACCATCACCGCCAAGGACAAGATCTGCTTTAAACCTGAAAATGCCTGCAATCCGGAAGAATGTGAATTTGCTCGCGGATACTTTGACCGGCTCAATGAGGCCCTAAAAGAGATATTCCACCAGGAGGCCTTCACCAGAGCAGCGATTGAAGCAGTGGCCCGGTCTCATCAGGTCTGCCCGTTTGAGTTTTCCCTGGAATTGTCGTGCTGGGCAGATTGCATAATATGCGATTATAATTATGCTTTTGATCCGAGGGTTTTTTTACGTCGCTTTTTTCAGGAAAAAATCAATGACTACACTTTTTTGATAGACGAAGCGCATAATTTAGTCGACCGGTCCCGAGAAATGTTTTCGGCCGAAATCTTCAAGCAGCAGGTGCTGGATGTGCGACGCGCCATTCGAAATGAACTTCCCCTGGTGTACAAGACCCTTGGCAAGATCAACTCCTGGTTGGTCAAGGAGAGAAAAAAATGTGAGGAATACGGCTCCGAACGTCATGCCAAACAATCGCCGGATGAACTGTTTCCCATATTGAGCGAATTTGTCAGAATTACGGAACGTTGGCTGTCCCTCAACATCAAGGCTCCGTATCGCGAAGAATTGCTTGACTTGTATTTTAGAGTTTCAGGTTTTATGAGGGTAGCTGAAAAATATGATGAAAGTTATGCAACCTGTTATGAAAAATTAAAAAAAGATCTGAAGCTCAAACTGTTTTGTATCGATCCTTCGATTCAACTGGAAAACGCCTTGAAACGTTGCAGGGCTGCAATTTTTTTTTCAGCCACCATGACTCCGATGTCGTACTTCAAAAAAATCCTGGGCTGTAATGAAGACGCCGCCGGTTTAGTCATACCTTCACCATTTCCCGGCAAAAATCTCACCCTTTTTGTTTCCGACAGGATTTCAACATTTTATCGAGATCGGGAAAAAACCAGACTGCAAGTCTCACGCGCTATTTACACCCTGATCAATCAGAAAAAAGGTAACTATCTGATTTTCTTTCCGTCCTATGAGTATATGATGATGGTATTGGAATCTTTTAAATCCCATTGTCCCGACAGCGAAATTATGCTTCAAACCCCGAGCATGAGCGAATCCGATAGAGATGAGTTTCTAGACCGCTACCGGCATACCTCTCCCATATCCCTGGTGGGATTTGCCGTGATGGGAGGCATATTCGGCGAAGGTATTGATTTAGTGGGCGAGCGGTTGTCCGGAGCAGTCGTTGTCGGTGTCGGTCTGCCCGGAATTTCACTGGAAAAGGAATTGATTAAGGACTATTTTAGCCGGATCTTTAATGCTGGCTTTGAATATGCATACCAGTATCCGGGTATCAACCGCGTGTTTCAGGCCGCCGGACGGGTAATCCGCACTGAAAAAGACCGCGGTGTTGTTCTTTTAATCGACCAGCGCTATGCCACCCACCGCTATCGATCTTTGTTTCCAGTTGAATGGAAGCCCATCAAAGTGCGGGATCAGGAGCAGTTTGCTGAAGATTTGCAGAGGTTCTGGAGCCATGAAAGCTGATCTCAACCCGTAACTCGCAACACGCCTTTAACGTTTGTATTTTCCCATCAACTGCGCTTCCGCCAAAATATGGCCTTGCATGGCTTCTTCAACCTGGGCCTTTGTTGCGCCGCTTGCCAGGCTTAGTACCGTGTCCAGGGCATAAAGTTTAAAAAAATACCTGTGAGTTCCTCCGGGAGGACAGGGACCACCATAACCCAGTCTGCGGAAGTCGTTGGTACCGTGCTTGGCGCCATTGGGCAACGTCGCTTCAGGAGCAACTTCAGTAGGTATTCCCGTTTCACCGGCCGAAATATTAAAAAGTACCCAGTGTACCCATGTTCCGACGGGTGCATCCGGGTCATCACAAATCAGAGCCAGGCTCTTTGTAGCCTCGGGCACACCGGTCCATGAAAGATCGGGGGAAACATCAGTCCCGTCGCAAGTGTAAGGCTTGGGAATCATCCCGCCTTCCGAAAATGCAGCGCTTGTAATTTGCAATGCCATTTTCTTTCCTCCTACCATCACCTTTTAAGGTTGGAATTGAAAGTACATAAATTTAATTCTAAGGAACAGGTTTCTATCCATTTACAGCCGACTCACTTTCTTTTTTGCCATTATTGAAGATGCATTGGAAAGAACCAGAAATCGACCTGTTTGACAGTATCGAAATATATCCATATAATCAAGACAAGATCAAAAATCCATGTTCATCCTATCATTGAAAACCAGGTCCTCCCGCTCTCCGAGCTGTAGGTTCTAGGAGCTGGAGGCTGGCGCAGCATCTGAAGCAAACCGATTTTCCCGGCGGGTAAACAGTGGGATTTACCTAGTATCTGT
>CAMYLH010000074.1 GCA_947259065.1 uncultured Desulfobacterales bacterium | reverse complement strand
AGATGATCGCGGAAACAAAGTCCTATCCAATTCTTAGCGGCGCCAGGGGCAAACCGCCGCTGGATCAAAAATCCATCCGGAAATTATTGCTGCTGTGCTCAGAAATGGTTGAAGCTTATCCGGACATCCAGGAAATAGACCTCAATCCGGTCATTGTACATGAGAAAGGGTTAAGCATCGCGGATGCACGGATTATTTTGAAGACAGAGGAATTCGAATGCGGATTGCGGAGGTGGGACGATAAAGAAACTGGGAGCCACGGAAAATCCGGGCGCTGCGCTTGAGGAAACTGTAAAATGTAAAGCCGATAAGATGATTCAGCGGATATCTGTCCTCTGTCTTCGGTCATCTGTCATCTAACCAAACGAACTTAACAAATAGGAGGAAAATCCCATGAAAGCAATTATATCCACCAATCAGGCACCTGCCGCCATCGGACCATACTCACAAGCTATCCGGTATGGTGATCTGCTTTTTGTTTCCGGACAAATCGCGATAGATCCCGCAACCGGCAACATTGCCGAAGGCGATATTGAAGTTCAAACAAAACAGGTTTTGGAAAACCTGCAAGCCATTATTAAAGAGGCCGGGATGACCCTGCAAAATGTGTTGAAATGCTCGTGCTTTCTAAAAGACATGGAAGATTTCGTGAGGTTCAATGCTGTTTATAACAGCTACTTCGCAGAAAGTCTGCCAGCGAGAGAAACGGTAGAAGTTGGGAGACTTCCCAAAGATGCACGGGTGGAAGTTTCAGCCATATGCGGGATATAACCGTTTAGCCTAGGTTACAAACAATAGATTCGTCACCGAAACACAGGTCCACCTGATGGTGGCAGCATTCGGGTTTTACAAGCAAAGAGGACAATATGGGAGAAAGAAAAAAGATCCTGATCGTCGACGATGAGCAACTCAACCGCAACGTCCTGATCGATTTGCTTAAACCGGACTATGAGGTCGTGGTGGCAATCAGCGCTGAACAGGCTTTGGAGGCGGTGATCACTGCTGATCCACCGGATTTGATTCTGCTGGATTTCGCGACATCCGAGATAGATGGCCACGAGGTCTGCCGGCGCCTGAAGGCTGACGAAATCACCCGGGCAATCCCCGTCATCTTCATCACCGACAAGGGCGAAAGCAGAAAGGAATCCAAGTGCCTTGAAATGGGTGCTGCGGACTATGTCTCCAAGCCCATCTATCCCTCAATCCTCAAGACCCGAGTAGAAACCCATCTCGCGTTGACGCACAGCCTGGAGGAACTGCAGAAGGCCCACCAAATTATTGCGTCCCATAAAGAAAAAATGGAAGACGAGTCAAATGTTTGCCGCAAAATCCAGCTGAGCATGTTGCCCTCCGAGTTTCCGGCATTCCCGGACCATGACGAATTCGATGTTTATGCCACCCTGCAGCCGGCCTCCGAATTTGGAGGAGATTTTTATGATTTCTTTTTTATTGGTGACGATCGTTTTTGTTTTTGTATCGGTGATGTTTCCGAAAATGGCGTAACAGCCGCTTCGTTTATGGCGATGACGAAATCCATTATTAAATCCAGGGCGGGAGATGACTTCTCGACGGCAAGCATCCTCACCCATGTCAATGAGGAGCTCTGCGGGGTTAACAAGGCCGCCATTTTTGCAACGCTTTTCAGGCCGCCATTTTTGCAACGCTTTTCATGGGTATTCTGAATATCAAAACCGGGTTACTGATATATACAAATGCCGGACATAAACCACCATTTATCAGACAGGCAGAAGGACCCCTCGAAATGCTGGACAGCGTGCACGGTCCGGTACTCGGCGCAGTCAGGGGTTTGGTTTATAAGGAAGACAAGACCGTGCTGTCAAAGAAGGACATGCTGCTGACTTACACCGACGGAGTTACCGAAGCCAGGAATCAAGCCAACAACATTTTTTCCGATAAGCGCCTGGCGGAGTTCATGTCTTCCCGTGAATTTGAATCCGTCCAGGATGCGGTCGATGCGACAGTTTCAGAAGTAATACGATTCAGAAACGGGGCGGATCCGTTGGATGATATGACGGTGATGGCCGTTCAATTTCTCAGAACTCCGGAAGAAACCGCCGGCCCGAAGCTGGAACTCACGGTCCCAAATCGTCTGTCCGAAAACTCAAGTGTCAAAGAGCACTTTGACGCCTTCGCTGAGCACTATGGCATCCCGCAGCGGGTCAGATTAAAAATAAATGTGGTCTTCGATGAACTCTTAACCAACATCATTTCTTACGCCTACCAGGATAACAAAGAGCATGACATCGAAATCAAGGTAGAATTGTCGGCAGATCGTTTGAAGGTGTCGATGGTGGATGACGGCATCCCGTTTAACCCGCTGGGTGTTGAAACTCCTGACACGAATCTTCCACTTGAAGAACGCGACATCGGCGGTTTGGGAATTCATCTGGTTCGCAACATGATTGACAAGGTTTCTTATCGACGCCGCATCGATAAAAATGTGATCACGGTGGTTGAATACTTGAAAGCGGATAGGAAATAGCTAACCCCTGGAACCTTCATTATCTGACAACAGGTTGTCAGATAAAACCCGATAAGGTCCTTTCGGCCGTCTAACTTGATACTTCTCTCTTTTGTTCTTTACTTCTTAGCTTTCCGTGTCCCGCCTCTTGTCGTTCATTTGAGCAGTACGGTTTCCGCCTTTCGTTCTCCGCCTTCCGCATTCCACCTTCCCTCCGGGGCGCAGGCCCGTATGGCTATTTCGGGCCGGAGGCCAAATTCAATTGCCTTTGTTCCCGACCCCCAAATATATGGGTAACATCCGCCACAATCAGATAAAGGGCAGGAACATACAGTAATGTCAATACGGTCGCAATCAGCAATCCAAAGCAAATACTTACCGCCATGGGTATCAGAAACTGGGCCTGGAAGCTGCGCTCCAGCAGCAGTGGGAAAAGTCCGGCGATCGTGGTAACTGAAGTCAGCAAAACCGGCCTGAATCTTGCCTTACCGGATTCGATCACGGCCTGGTTGACATCAACTCCGTTGCGCAATGCCCGGTTGATAAAATCAATTAAAATCAAGGAATCATTGACCACGATTCCGGACAAGGCCACAATTCCGAAAATGCTGACAATCGTAAATTCGATACCCATGATGAGATGGCCCAATATGGCTCCGATCAAGCCGAAAGGGATGGCCATCATAATGATCACCGGCTGAATGTAGGAGCGAAACTGACTGGCCAGCAAAAGGAAGATCCCCATCATGGCCAGCAAGTACCCGCTTTTAATGCTATCAAGAGATTCGCTCGTCCTCTTCGCCTGACCTTCAAAATCATAACCGATCCCGGGATAACGCTCAATCAGAGCCGGCAAAAAATTAGCCTTCAATTCGCCGGTGATAACACTTGCATTGGCAATGGTTGCATCGATATCGGATATAACGGTGATGGTTCGTTTGCGAGCCACTCTGTTGATGATGGAATAAGCTCTGCCGGACCTTATCTCGGCAACTTCTTCAATGGGGATTTCCTGACCGTCATGGGTGCGGATGCGCATTTCTTCAATCCCGGATAGACTGTGTCGTTCTTCATCAGCATAACGAATCATGACCTTGACATCGTCTCTATCCCGCTGAATGCGCAAAGCTTCTTCTCCGTAAAAGGCCTGACGGATTTGCCGGGCAAGATCACGCATGGTAATGCCGATGGAGCGAGATCCCTCCTTTATCCGAACTTTTTTTTCCTGTTTACCGGGTTTGAAATTGTTTGAAATGTCGAAAGTACCGGGAAAAGTGGCCAATTCAGTTTCCAACTCGGCCGCGGCCTGTTTGAGTTGATTAAAGTCCTGGCCGCTGAGCTGGATCTCGATCGGGTTGCCGGCCGGTCCGCCTTCCAGAGTGGCAAAGGTAAGCCGATCGACTCCCGCGATTTCTCCGATCAGACTTCGCCATTGGTTAAGAACTGCATGGGTTGAAATATCCTCCCGAGTTTCTGAAGAGGCCAGCTCGAGCCAAACTTGCCCGACATGTCCGCCGTATTCAGGAGGCTTCCAGTCTCGTCGCGGAATTGCACCGACAATGGAAAAGGTGTTTTTTACCAAGCCACCGTTATTCTTTGAAAACTCAGAAAAAACCGTATTGAGTTCAAATGATTCTTTTTCAAGAAATTCGATGGTTTCTTCGGTTAACTGGTAGGGCGTTCCCAGAGGATAAATGAGTTCCGCTACGATCCAGTCGCTTTCCCCTTTCGGGAAAAAAACAAACTGGACGTAACCGCCGGCAACTATTCCCAGACTGATAATCAAGACACCGATGCCGATGGAGAAGGTAAAATACCTGTTTTTTACCACATAATTAATCGCCGGTGAATAGAGCCGATCGAGAACCCAATGCATGCCGTTCTCAAGTCTTTGCCGCACCCTTTCATGCCAGGATGTCAATTTGCGCTCTTTTTTCTCTGATTGGACCAGGGCATGGTGCAAATGGGAGGGAAGTATAATCAAGGCTTCACCGAGAGATACGACCAGGATAATGATGACGGCCATGGGCATTACTGCAATAAATTTACCCATAATGCCTGCAATAAACAACAATGGGCAAAAAGCCACCACCGTCGTGCTGACCGCCATCAACACCGGTCCGCCGACTTCCTTCAAACCGTCGATGACCGCTGCGGCGGGAGATTTACCCCGGCTGTAGTGCGAATAGACATTTTCACCGACAATAATGGCATCGTCCACCAGAATACCAAGGGTCATAATAAATGCGAAAAGCGAGATCATATTAATGGTTTGATCAAAACCGCTCAGAACAATGAAGGCCCCCATAAAAGAGATCGGTATCCCGAGAGCCACCCAGAACGCCAGGCGCAGATTTAAAAAAAGAGCGAGCGCAATAAAAACCAGCAAAATACCCTGCAGGCCGTTGCGCAGCATCAGATCGATACGGCTCTCGACCATCGTGGAGATATCTCCCCAGATTGCGAATTCAAGGTCTTCAGGAAGGTCTTGTTTCAGTTTCGCCGCATAACTGCGGGCAATTTTGGCAATTTCAATGATATCCTGCTCGCTGGATCGGCTCACCTGGACAAGGGCAGCCGGCTTCCCGTTAAATCGCGTCTTGATATCTAAATCTTCAAACCCATCGATGACCTCTGCAACCTGTCCGAGCCTCACCGTTGTGCCGTCGTTCAGCGAAATCAGGGGAATTTTTTCAAATTCCCGGCCGGTATATAGTTGACCTTTGGCCCGTATCAGGATCTCCCCCTGGTCTGTTTTAATTTGGCCTCCCGGAAGGTCGATA
Organism: uncultured Desulfobacterales bacterium; assembly: GCA_947259065.1. Lineage (GTDB taxonomy): Bacteria > Desulfobacterota > Desulfobacteria > Desulfobacterales > JAFDCJ01 > JAFDCJ01. The sequence continues at coordinate 3,860 of CAMYLH010000074.1, read as the reverse complement.
CTGCCGGATCTCACGGCGCTGACAACCTGATCAAATGAAATACCGTAACGGCGTAAATTTTCCTCCGATACTTGCACGGCTATTTCATAGTCGCGCACCCCGATAAGATCGATCTGAGTAATGGATTCCGGCTGTTTGAATCGAAAGCGTTTAAGGACGGAGGCGATTAAATCCTGCCAGCCGCCGGCACCTTGATGGTCAACCATTCTGGCATCCAACAGGTCATCACGGATTTTTTCGGTGATTTGACGCATTCGTTTTTCCGGCACTTCCCCGTAAATCGCCACCGAGATCGTCGGGTCCTGGTTGATAATCTCCATCACCAGCGGTTCCTCGGCCTCATCCGGAAAGGTGTCGATACGATCCACTTCGGCCTTGATCTCATCCAGAATTTTCTGGACATCGGCCCCGGTTTCGAGCTCTGCGACGACCTCGCCGCTTCCTTCGCGCGCGGTGGATCTAAGGTGCTTAATTCCTTCAATGCTCTGAATTTGTTCTTCTATCTTAATGCAAATGCCCTCTTCCACCTCTTCCGGACTCGAACCGGGATAGGCAACCGAAACCACGATCATATCCAGCGAAAACTGAGGAAACATTTCCCGCCGCATCTTCATGACCGTAAAAATCCCGGCCATCATAATGAATATCATGATGAGATTCACGCTGACGTTATTTTTAATAGACCATTTGCCGAGAGCACGCATTTTTTTCAGTCTCCAGCCGTCTTCAGCCTGACCCGCATCCCATCTTTAACCGAAGAAAGGGGGGTTTTTACGATCAGATCTCCTTCCGATAATCCCTCATTTATGATGACCATATCCTTAAAACTGCGTAATATATTTACCTCTTTAATTTTTAGGTGATTTTCCTTTACGGTATAGACAATATCACCCAGATAAACGACATGCCGCGGCACCACAAAAGCCTGATCAATCTTTTTGCCTTTGATCTTAATGGTCACGAACATCCCGGGTCTCAGACGAAAGGAATTCACTTTTTGTCCGTCGATCGCAGCGTCATCAACCTCGATCACCATCGGCAATGTTCGGGTCCTCTCATCCATCATGGCCTTAACCCGGGCGACATGTCCGCTCCAGATATTTTGTTGACCGGCATTGTCGAATACGACATCGGCCGCAACAGGGGTATCCTGCCCCAAACCGGCGGGAAACCATTTGAAATCCTTGGCCGGGATACGCACCTCGATATCCAACTTGCCGGATCTGTAAATACTGCCGAGCAGTTGTCCCACATTAACGTGCTGCCCCACCTCGATCGCCTTGTCAAGAACCCAACCGTCAAAAGGCGCATCGATGCCGGATCGTTCAAGATCCAGTTTCGCCTGTTCATACAGTACTTCAGCCATGTCGCGCGACGCAATCAACTGTTCTTTTTGAGGTTCGATCAAAGCCATTTGATTTTCAAGAGCCTGGACTCGTTCCTGACTTGCCAAATACGCCTGTTCGGATTTATCCAGCTGGGATTGCCCAATAACCTTTCTTTCAATGAGCTTTTTCAAGCGCAAATACTCATTCTTAGCCAGGGTCGCATCGGATCGGGCGATTTTTACCCTTGATTTAAGGTTGACCAATTCCTGTTTCAGGCGCTTGAGTTCCGCCTCGGATTGTTTGATCCGAACTTTGCGCCGTTTCACTTCCAGCCCGTACGTTCTTGGATCAATTTGAATTAGCCGGGTTCCCTTTTTAACAAAACTGCCTTCTTTAAAGGTCGAAGATATCTCGACTATCGATCCGCGAACTTGTGCCACCAGCTTAAGGGATTCACGCGGCTCCACCGTACCAAAAGATTCAACGACCATCTGGATGTCCTCAGCCTTGGCCGGGAAAACCTCAACCAGACGTCCCTTTTCAACCGGCACCTGTCGTTTTGCCTTGGGTCGCAATTTAAACAGTGTCAACGCAATCGCAATTGCTACCAGCAAAACGGCCAAGACCCTGATGGTTTTAAAGAAGGCTCCCTTTTTCATAGCAATATTTTCCGGTAGAGGATAGTTGAGAAAATGAGCTAAAATTTGAAATGAACTAATCCTCCAAAGTAACGGCGGACAAGAATGAGCTAAAATTGTGGTATTCTGTCAATTATATAAAGGGGGTATCCACTTCGTCGGCCTAAACGATAAATCGTAGGTTGGGTTAAGCCGATGGTCTGGAGCCAATCTTGTTGGGTTCGCTAATTTTGTTGCTATTTCAAACTGTTGAGGCGCTCTAAGATAGGCGAACCCAACATAGATTGTGCCTACATCCCGCTCAACCCAACCTACTATATGCGCAGGGGCAACAAAATGGATAAACCCCGTTTTTATAAAAAGAGATAGAGCGTAGCCTCCGGCTCGTAGGGGTTGTAGCGCCTACGCCTCGGAGAGCGTTTCCTTAATTCTTGTCCGCCTCGCTTTTTGGAGGATTAGACATTTTAGGCATTTTAGGTCACTTTAGGCATTCGTTATTTATCTGTACTCTATATCATCTTCAACATGTTTGACAACTAAAAATTTCAGAATTCGAACTTTTTAGAAATTATTATAAGATTTTTTGAACTTTTTTTAACACCACAGTGACACTTCATTACAAGAATACGGTTTATACCTGGTGGGAGCGGCTTCCAGCCGCGAATATCGCAGCAGCGCCCCGTTGCCGCCGTTTTTCTCCCGCAGGCGGGTTCCCACAGAGAGGGATAGCCCAGTTAAACCTAAGGTATCATTGTAGTATTGAAATCTAAAAAAATAACCGCCTGTTGATACCAATAACAGGCGGCTATCCATGTGCAACATGAGCCCTAACGTTGTTGTTTATGCAACATTGGGGTGAATGTGGTCAACGGATTACTTGCCTTCCTGAATCTTTTCCGTCAGCACCGGAACAAAGTCAAGTAAGTCCTCCACAATTCCCACATCGGCCACCTGGAAAATCGGCGCTTTGGGGTTTTTGTTGACCGCCACGATATACGGATTTCCCTTGAGTCCGCCCAAATGCTGGAAGGATCCGCTGATTCCCAGCGCCAGATAGACCTTGGGTTTGACCGTCTTGCCGGAAGTCCCGACCTGGCGCGATTTCTCCAGCCATTTGGCATCCACAATCGGTCGCGAGCAGGATACCACAGCGCCCATGGCCTCCGCCAGTTCTTCGGCAATTTCAATGTTATCCTGATCTTCGACCCCGCGACCGACGGATACCAGAACGTCCTCTTTGGTGATGTCCACATCACCGACTTCGGCCGCAACAATTTCAAGAAACCGCCGGCCGCTGGTAAGATCTGGGACTTCCGAAGATTTATCGATCACCTGCCCGCCGGCACTCTTGGATTCATCCGGCTGAAAGACACCCGGTCGCACATTAATGACGGCCCCATTGGCGATATCACAGGTCAGATGTGTGCTGACCTGTCCGCTGTATTCCTGCCGGATAACTTTGAGGGTATTTCCCTCCAGTCCCTCAAAATCGACAACATCGGCCGCAAAAACGGAGTCCAGTTTTATCGAGAGCCCCGGACAAAGGTCCATTCCGAACGTATCATGGGGAGCGAGTAAAATGGCATCCTGGGGTAAAACGCTGAGCAGCAGTTTGCGAATGGCCTCGGCATTGGGATAAGCCAAAGCGTCATGTTCAAATTTCCAGACCTCTTTGTAGGACTGGGCCACTTCGCTGCAAACCGCATCAAGATCTGCTCCCGCCCCAATGACAATTGCCGTGGTCGCGACATCTGGAGAAATTTTTCCGGCCGCAGTTGCCAGCTCAAGTGCGGAATCATCGGCTTTGCCTGTCTTGTGAGTGATATATGCAAAAATCTGTCCGGCCATTATTTAATTCCTCCTTTGGCTTTTAAGAGTTCGATCAATTTCTCGG
>CAMYLH010000073.1 GCA_947259065.1 uncultured Desulfobacterales bacterium | reverse complement strand
GCTTTAAACTATCAATATGTTAAACAGCCCGGTGTCATTCAATTAAGCGTTACGGGAAAAGCAAAGCGCGGGTATGACCAGCTATCTGTCTGGGTGTTATTTGTTGATGCGCAAGGAAAGGTTCTGGAAACCAAAAGTATCTACAATTCCGGATATCGGACCAGAGAATCAGGAACAGGGCGGCACAAAGGCACGATTGAAAAAACTTTTGAAATGCCGCTGGCAACCACCCATATAGCCTTTCAATCTTCGTTGCAACCGCGTACTGGTAAAAGATAACCATAAATAAATCATAATAGTGGATAAACTCAAAACGCTTGGGGTCGACAGCCTTGTCTTTGACCCGTGCGGCAATGTGCCGGATCAAGGTGATTTTATGACCGTGATGCGACACAACGTTGACAATCTTGTCAAGGCTTTCAAATAGCCTGAGCCCTATTTGCGAATGCCTGTACTTTGGGAGAGAATCAAATTGAATAAATGACCTTATGATGTCTTCATGAACTTTAGGCCCTTCCCGGTGAAACGGGTTTGTCCTAAAATACAAAAAAATCGCAATGATGATTCTAAGGTGCTTTCATATTGCGGGACCTATGTCCCTTTAGCGATCAGGGGGGTGAACACCCTCGTTCGAGAAATGATGCCTGATTTTAAGAAATGGATATCGTTGAAGAAGGAAGATTTGCTCGAGACAGCCTGCCGCAAAACCAACTTGGATGATTGGGGAGATTCGTGGTTTGAGGAAGCCTTGACGGCAATCCTGGATGCAGTCAATCAGGAAGGAAGACTCACATTTTTCGGTCGTTTCACCATCAGACAATTTCTGATTGAGAATCTAGGCAGCCGTCTTCGTGTCATCGAAGTGCTGAAACGGTTTCCGGAAATTCAACAACAAAAGATACAAAGGCCGATGGTCATTACCGGCTGGTATCGAACCGGCAGCACGCATCTGCACAATCTAATCGCCTCCCATCCGAATGTGCGGGCTCCGCTTTTCTGGGAATTGCGCCATCCCTGCCCCACGGTTGACCCCCGGACCACTAATCCGAAACGGCAAATTCGCAAAGTGCAGCTGGCAAGCAAAATTCACAGCTATCTCGTGCCGGGCTTCAGTAACGTCCACCCCCTCCATCATTCACCTCCATCGAAACCCGGCTGAAGCCATTCCGTCGGTATGCAATCTGGCGGCTTTGGCGCGTTCGTCATTTTGTGAAAGCATTGACCATGAGGCGCTGGGAAAATTCTGGCTGGATTATTATGAAACAGGATTAGCGCGGGGATTCGCGGCCCGTGAAGAAGCCGATGCAAATCAAGTGATCGATGTTCGTTTTGCGGATCTGATAAAAAATCCCTTGTCAGTCATTCATCAAATTCAGAAAATTATCCGTTTAGGCGGATTTGAAGCCTGGACAGAATCTTTACAGGCCGACTCAAAAGCCCTGGAGAAAAAAGTGCCGGGACGTCATCACTATGCCGCGGCTCAGTTTGGACTCGATCCGAACGAAATCCAGGAGCGTTTTAATACGTATATCGAAACCTATAAACTAAGATAGCATTTTCTCGATGCCTATTCGGGTAAACCAGTTATTGGCTCATCTGCTTAGCGACGAATGAGGAATCTCTTCAGATTGAAAGGTGCATGCTGTGAACAACGAATTCAAAGCAAGGGAGCAACTTTTGGCTGAAGTGAACGCATTACGGAGGCGCATGAATGAGGTTGAAGAGCGCAGTGGGGTCGTGCTAAGCTAACCCTGTATTGCCGTTAGGCGTTCACCGGTTCAGGGGTTCCATTCTCGTCCCTGGGCTGCATTTGGGATGCGTATTTACGACAAAAGCGTCAACTTCGTCAGGCCTAATCCAAAATTTAAGGGACTCATCCATGCGCTGGAAAAAAATACTCATCGCAGCTGCCGTACTCATCGGTGTCTTAATCACGGCGATTTATGTGTTTCTGGCATTTTACGACTTCAACAGATTAAAGCCGCTGATCGCCCAGGCGCTTAAGGATGCCACCGGTCGAGAATTGACCATCGCGGGCAACATCGAGATTGATCCTGGAATCCGGCCAACCATTGTGGTGGAGGACGTGAGCTTCCAGAACGCGGCCTGGAGCACACGGCCGGACCTGGGCCGGGTCAAACGCCTGGAAGTTCAAATGGCCGTTTGGCCCCTGATGTTAGGAAATTTTGATTTTGCCCACCTGGTCCTCATTGAACCGAATGTCATTGTTGAATTCGATCGTGCGGGAACATCCAATTTTTCATTTGATACCGCCGAAGATGGCAAAGATGATACAGAAATACAGCCTCCGCCGCTGATATTCAACGATGTGCTAATCAAAAAGGGTCTTTTCACCTACCAAGACGCGCAATCGGGCTTTAAATTTTCCATTACGATTGATCACTTGAGGGCAGCGATTCCCGGCTTCGATAAATCCCTGAAATTGGATTTTAAAGGCGCCTTTGATGATATTCCTTTTACGCTCGAGGGGACGGTGGGCCCGATCTGGGCCTGGGTGCAGCCCGGTTACGCATTGCCGGCGGATTTCACTGTCGGGGCAGGCGGCGCCAGCGCTCAAGTCAAAGGCGAAGTTCGCGATCCAACAAAATTAAAAAACATGACGCTTGCCATTGCCGCTGAAGGTTCATCGGTTTCAGAAATCGCCAAACTGGCTGGGGTGAATGCCGTACCTGAATTGGGGGCATTTAAGGTCAAGGCCGGCCTTACCGATTCTGACGGAAAGCTGGCTGTCGAGGGGTTGGACATCCAGGTAGGCTCCGAAGCGCTGGTCGCAATCTCGCTTAGCGGCACCGTCAAAGACCTCTTGGCCCAGCAGGGGGTGGATCTCAATTTTGTGGCACGCGGAAACGATGCGGCCAACCTGGTAAAATTCGGTTTACCGCCGCTGCCGAGCCGACAGGTCTTCAGCGTCTCCGGCCGGATATCGGATTCCGATGTCGATAGGTATGCCGTGGATGACCTCAAGGTTGTTTTAGGGCAAGATGAAATCAGCGGCCGGCTGGACGCAAACCTCGCTGATACACCACCCAATTTAACGGCCGATCTGACCTCGGAAGAATTTGTCCTGGGTCCCCTTAAGCTGGCGGTCAAAATTGAAGGGCCAATCGATAAATTGGCCCTTAATAAACTGGATTTGCTGATTGGCAGCGCAAATCTGGCCGAGATTAAATTAAGCGGCGCCATCAAAGACCTGATTGGCATGCAGGGCGTCAATCTTGATTTCGGGGTCCAAAGCAACGATGTGGCGAATCTGAAAGCAATCACCGGCGAACCGCTGCCTGTCCGGGGCGCCGTCAGCGCCTCCGGCAAGGTCATCATACCGACCCACAGAAATCTCAAAATTCCCGAATTGAAGATTAGCGCCGGAAAAAACAATATTACGGGATCTCTTGCTTTGGATTTGAGAGGTAAGCAACCGCAGCTGGAGGCAGACTTGTCACTGCCGAAATTGGACCTGCCGAGTGTTCTTCTGCCGGACCTTGCCGGTCAGGGATGGGCCAAGGGCCTGGGCCTGGTTCGGCCCGTCAAACTGGCCGTCACGCTGGCCGGTTTTTCCCAGGAAATTGCCCTCAAAAAGGTGGATTTGCGGGCCGGAACCTTAAATTCAGCTGAATTGCGTCTGACCGGATCGGTTGCAAATCTCATGGCCCAACGCGGCATCGATCTTAAATTCTCCTTGCGGGGCAATGAAATGGCAAAACTCAAAGACATTACCGCGCAACCTTACCTTTTCGCCCCGGTGCCGGGTCAAGGGGCGTATGCCATATCCGGCCAGATTAGTGATCCGACCGCCAAGGTATATAAAGTCAAGGATTTCAAGCTCAAAATGGCGGATACGGAACTGACCGGCCGGTTGGATTTTAGTCTCGCTGACCCATCGCCTGTTTATGAGGTGGAAATGTCCGGTCCAAAATTTAATCTGAAGTGGTTTCCACTTCCCAAGGAGGCGGCCTACGCCAACCTCAACAAAATAGATGATCTGGGTCCGCTAAAAATACACTCAAAGGTAGTTGTCGACGGTGATCGCCTGTCCATGCCGAACCTGGAAATGCGGGCCGGCCATGAACAGCTGGCTTCGATCGTGGTCAAAGGTTCGATCAAAAACCTTACCGAGCAAACGGGCATCAATCTAAATTTCAATATTCAAGGCAATGAAATTTCCAACCTCAAAAAAATAACGGGACAAACCATACCCCTTAAAGGAGCCTATGGGCTCACCGGCAAGCTGTCAGATCCTGCTGCTAAAAAGTACACACTGAGCGATCTTAAACTCAAATTGGGCAAAAACAATATCACCGGACAGTTAAATTTGAATTTGGCGGATCAGCAGCCAGAATTAGCGGCCAAGATGTCGGCTCCGAAATTTACCCTGCAACCGGTCACCGTGGCCGCCATAAAACCGCTGACTGATATAGAAGATCTGGGACCGTTGAAGCTGGCAGTCAACCTCGCCGGCTTCGGCAAAAAAATGGCGATCACAAACATGGACCTAAATATCGGGAGTGAGCAATTGGCGGCCCTCATGCTCAAAGGCACGGTCAAGGATCTGGCCGCTCTGCAGGGATTTCAGCTTGAGTTTGCGGTCAAAGGCACAGATTTGGCCAATCTGAAAAAAGTGGGCGGCCCCCAACTCCCGATGCGGGGACCGTTCCATCTTTCCGGACAGCTCGCTGATCCAGCGCCTAAAGTTTATAAAATTCCAGCCCTGGCCGTCACCTTAGGAGAAAACGATGCCCAAGGATCACTGGAGTTGAATTTAAGCGGCCAACGCCCGCGGGTGACGGCGGACCTGTCTTCTCAGAATATCGACCTGCGGCCGGTCTTAGCCACGGCCGACAGGAATGCATCTTCGAGGAGTAAGCCGAAAAAATCCGAAAATTCTGTTAAAAAAAGAGACAAAATCTTTTCCAATGAACCGCTTCATTTGGAGTGGCTTCAGCGGGTCGATGCCGACTTAAAAATCCGCAACAAGCAGGTATTGCTGCCACAGCTCGCCCTCGATGATATTGCCATCGATTTGAAGCTTGAAGAGGGAAATCTTAGCGTCGATCCGATAAAAATGATGGTGGGCGGTGGAACCGCCGGCGGATGGTTCAAGTTGCTCACCCGACAGGGAGACCCGGCCATCGACATGGATCTCGACTTCGACACGCTGGATCTGGGGGCGATGTTCGATGAGCTGGGAACCGAGCAGATGACATCGGGCAAACTCGATGGCGGCGTCGAGGTATCCGGTCGCGGCAATTCATTGGCGACACTGATGGCAGGGCTTAGCGGCCGGACCTACCTTGTGCGGGGAAAGGGTCGCATTGCCAAGAGTTATCTGGACCTGATCAGTATGAATCTCGGAGGTGCTTTCCTTGACCTTATCAATCCATTCCAGGATAAAAAAGACCATACCGTGCAGAACTGCGCGGTGAACCGCATCGAAATCGTAGACGGCCTTGCAGATGTTGCGCTTTTGCTCGACACCGAACAGACCACCATCATCGCCGCAGGCGACATCAATTTGAAAAAAGAAACCTTGAGCATCGGAATCAAGCCATCTCCGAAAAAAGGATTCGGCGCCAGCGGCGTGGGGACGGTAAGCCTGAGCCTCAGCGAGCTGTCCAAACCCTTTAAACTGGGCGGCACCCTTGCTCAGCCCGCGCTCGCTATCGATCCGGGCCGAACCATTTTTACTCTTGGTAAATTGGCCGGCGCCCTGGCATTGGGTCCGGCAGGAATAGCAGCCTTTCTATTGGACTTTTCAGGTAGTGATGAGAACGCCTGTCTCAAAGCCATCGAGTCTGCAAAAGCGAAGGCTGCAAAAAAGGATGAAAAGAAAAAGTCCGGCGGATTTTTTAAACGATTGTTTGGGAAATAAAGGTTTCGCCACCCCGATGAAATAAGAAAAAGAAGATTTCATAAATTAATCCTGTGTTATGTTAACCATAATTTTTTTGCGCAGCAATTTCCCATCTTTTAGAACTGCAATACTCATCCCATTTTCCCCTGCCGGCAGGGGGGTAAGGGTAAAGCCTGCTTCGGGCGTGTTTGCCTTCATTCTGACACCCTCTTCCTTCCAGCCAATCAATCTCACGGGAAAGAGTTCAATTGCATCCCTTTTTCCCGCAGCGATGGTAATATCCGGCTCTTCTTTGACTTCTCTCAATTGCTCAAAGGTTAACCCTTCCCACCCGAAATGGCCGTGTTTCTTGCCGTTTCGTAAATAAAATGTTTCCGACCAATCAATGATGAGGTCCCCGCTGGTCTTGTTGGTAAACTGGTAGCGGAATCTGTTATAGTAGTTGTAGCCTTCGGCCTTCAACGGTTCCAGTGTAACCTCAAAACTTGAAGTGCTGACCGTTTGCATCGGCGGACTACTGCTGTAAATCTGCTCTTTGGCACATCCTGTTAAAGCCAACGAAAAAATTGCTATACCCAATGCGATCTTTTTTTTCATTCTGGCACCTCCTTAGTGATTAGGCCTATCGGTCAACAGCTATTTCGATGAAATGACTAAATCAATAAATGTAATGTCTAAACTGATCGGTTCCAGGTTCAGGGTTTACGGTTCAAAGGTTACAACTGTTTGAAACTGGCTACAATATGGATTAAGCTATGCAATACCTGACTTAACTCATTCGGTGAAAAGGCACTATTTAAACCATGAAGACGGAACGCCTTTGATTAAAGTTGGTCGGGTGTTATTCAACCCGGAACGTTGAACCCCTGGCCCAGACCTGGATCAGTTGTGAATGCCTTTATTCCATCGGTCACAACGGTTTATCGTTACCCAAGCGTATCCATAGCAGTCGCGCTCTCCGAGGCGTATGCTACGAGCCGGAAGCCAGGGCAGGCCTGAACCGCCCAACCTGGGTAATGGCAAAAGAATCAGGTCTATCTTCCGGCTCCGCTTCCAGCTCGGAGAGAGGGTAGAGCTTACAGCTCGGAGAGAGGGAGGGCCTGGCTTTCTATAGCGAAATAAAATTAGCTGGACAAAAAATTCAATGATGATTAAATGGATACCTAACCTAAAGCAAGGTTATCTTTTAGTCAATAACTTCCACATAAATTTTGGATTTAAGGTCCGCCTTCGGTGGATCAATCAATATGATGGAATAATTCAAACGGAGCACGTTCATGGACCCACTCTGGATACTGGTCGCTTTTATCCTGGGTTTTGCCGTTAACCGTTTGGGGCTGCCACCGCTGGTCGGATATTTGATCGCCGGTTTTGTGCTCCAGGCAATCGGTGTTGAAGGCGGTGAGACACTTGAAAAAATAGCCGATCTGGGTGTGACACTGCTGTTGTTTTCCATCGGGTTGAAACTGCGGCTTCGCAGTCTGGCAAAACCCGAGATCTGGGCCAGTGCATCGATTCACATGGTATTGACCGTCATTGTTTTCGGAGCCGGTATTTACGCCCTCGCTCTGTCAGGGTTGTCGGTATTCAGTACGCTGGATTTCAAACTTTCAGTGATGATTGCCTTTGCACTGAGTTTTTCCAGTACAGTGTTTGCCGTTAAGGTGCTGGAAGAGAGGGGGGAGATGTCTGCTCTTCACGGCCGTATCACCATCGGCATTCTGATCATGCAGGATATCTTCGCCGTCCTTTTTTTGACCTTTTCCACCGGGAAAATCCCCTCGCCCTGGGCCATCGCACTGGTAGGCGGTCTTTTGATTGCCAGGCCGTTGCTCTTTGCCATTTTAAACCGGGTCGGCCATCGGGAACTTCTGCTGCTTTTCAGTGTATTTCTTGCTCTGGGGCTGGGAGCCGGCGGCTTCGACGTTGTGGGGTTAAAACCCGATCTGGGGGCTCTGGTCGTCGGTGTGCTTGCAGCAGGTCACCCGAAAGCAGAAGAAATGGCCAAAGGTCTTTTAAGTTTTAAAGATTTGTTTCTTGTCGGCTTTTTTCTCAGCATCGGCTTATCCGGCGCACCCACGCTGCAGGCAGTCGGCATTGGCGGACTGCTGACGGTCGGCGTGATCTTCAAGGTCGTGCTCTTCTTTCTCCTGCTCACCAGGTTCAAACTGCGGGCCCGAACGTCCCTGCTGGCATCATTCAGTCTTGCCAATTACAGTGAATTCGGTCTTTTGGTGGCTACTACGGGTTTTAAAAACGGCTGGATAGGAAGTGAGTGGCTCACCATTCTTGCCATCGCCCTGTCCATGACCCTTGTGCTGGCATCGCCGCTAAATACCTTTGTCCATTCAATTTATATACGATTTTCCGGGCGATTGAAACCATTTGAAACCAAAACGCGACTTGCCGAGGACCAGCCCCTCGATCCGGGCGAGGCCGAAATCGCGATCTTCGGCATGGGACGCGTCGGAACCGGTGCTTATGACGACATGCGCCGGCGTCATGGTGAGGTGGTTATCGGGATCGATTTCGATGAAGAAACCGTCAAAATGCATCTTGAAGCCGGCCGCAAGGTCATCCTCGGTGACCCTACGGATCATGACTTCTGGGCCAAAACCCGCCAAGGTGGGGAAAAGATACAGATAGTCCTGCTGACCCTGCCGGAACACACGGCGAATATGACCGCCGTGGCCCAGCTGACTGAAATGAAGTTTGCCGGATCGATTGCCGCCACGGCAAAATTC
>CAMYLH010000072.1 GCA_947259065.1 uncultured Desulfobacterales bacterium | reverse complement strand
AAAAGATCGGCTTTGGTTTTTTTCATGATTATGCCTCGCGGATATATCCAGCTTCGCATCATCCGGCCAAACCGGCGAAGAAAACAGTTTATTCATCATGACATCGCAATCATACGAAAGAGACCAATTTTTTTTTGAGCTGCTCTTATTTTCTGTTTTCGTGATTGCTTATTCTCCGGTCCACCCGATCAGCGAATTTTCTATGATTTGGTCCATGGAAAAATCATGGGCCTGAAGGTAGTAGCTCATAACTTGCGCCATTGCACCCAGCGGTACCGGACCCACCAGTTCCGTGCCGATAACGGTCACCCCATATCGCGCGGCTTCCCGTTTCACGGCTTCTGCAACCATGGGAATGGGTGTCTTTTCATATTGGGTCAGATTCATCGACACCTGGACCATACCCTCCGCTTTCAGTGAGAGCCCTATGGCCCGCACATACCTAAACCCACCGTTGATAAAGCGCACGCTCTTGGCGATGCTCTGAGCGATATCGAGATTGGTGGTTGCCAGGTTAATGTTGAAGGCCACCAGCGGAAAACGCGATGACACTTGCATCGAACCGCTTTTAGGTACAAACTGGCAGGGGCCCTCATCGGGTACCCACTGCGGGTCCTTGAGTTTTTCGGCCAGGGCTTCATACTGCCCTTTTCTCACTTTGGCCAGGCTACGTCGTTCCGCACAGGTTGCTGCGTCCTCGTAAAAATAGACCGGAACATCCAATTCGTCTCCGACGTAGCGGCCAAAATCTCTTGCAACCTTCACGGCCTCTTCTTCAGTGATTCCCCGAATCGGAATAAATGGCACCACATCTACGGCACCCTGCCGGGGATGTGACCCCTTTTGAAGCGTCATGTCAATCAGCGCCAGGGCGGTTTCGGCCAGTTTCCTGGTGGCCTCCATGACCGAATCGGGCTGACCGATGTAGGTAATCACGGATCGGTTATGATCCGAATTGGAGGAGTAGTCGAGCAGCTTGACAGCGGGTGCGGAACGGATGGTATCGACAACTTTTTCGACAACGGAAAGGTCGGTCCCCTCACTGATATTCGGAACGCACATCAATGCTTTCATTTCAGGTCCTCGCATAATTTTGAATCGTCCCGCGCACTATCTAGCGTGGGCTCAAATCAAATCTTAGAAAAATGTTAATCTTTTAGAATCGCTTCCAACTTGCTTTCGATCTCCTTAGAAATTTTGCGATCTTTGATGTAGGCAAGATTGATCCTGACGTTAGCCGCACACCCCTTGAGACCGGCTGTTGCCAGGTAACCTGCACATTCCAGATCGGATGCCGCATTGGTATTGTAGCTCTCTTCGAGGTCACGGCCGAGTTCCAAAACTCGCCTGCATCGCCCGGCATTTGACAGCGGCACTTCTGCCGCATGGACCATTGCAGTTTGAATCGCCCGGCTGCGGGACGATTTGGTATCTGCCGTATTTCCAGGCATCTTGTATGCCGTGCTGACCCGTTCAAACGCGGCGGCATCCTCAAACCCGCCATCAAAAAGCTCTCGGGAAAGTTTTTCAGCCTCTGTTGCGATCCTTTCATAGTGCTCCGGCGGTGCAAGGCTCTTTTTGCCCATCGAAAGGCGCGCTACCATGGCTGTCAGGCCAGCGGCCATTGCTCCGGCAACACTCGAGGCGGTTCCACCGCCAGTGGAATTGTCGGTCGCATCCAATACACGCAGAAAGGCACTCATATTTTGATCCATAGACAGACCCTTTCCTTATCCTTGATTCATTCCGGCGCTTAGTCCACACCAAATTAGCTTGCTTTTTTCAGCCCCAGACAGGCATCAATCATATCCGCCGAATCCTTGGCCTCGGCCGCAGTGCCGCTCCATACCACCTGGCCGCTTTCCAGCACTGTGACGTCATCGGCCACCTCCAGGGCACGTTGCGTGGATTGCTCCACGACAATCAACCCCATACCCTGTTCTTTCAGCTCTGCTAAGGCCGCATAACAGATATCTATCACCTTGGGCATCAGTCCCAGGCTCAGTTCATCGACCAGAAGCAGCTCGGGCTTTGACATCAGGGCCCGGCCGATGGACACCATCTGCTGCTCACCACCGGAGAGCGCACCGGCCCGTTGGTCTATGCGTTCACCCAGGCGGGGAAAAAGGCCTAATATCTTTTCCATGTTGGGTGCGGTTTCATGCCTGGCCCGACAATAGCCGCCCACCACCAGGTTTTCGCGCACGGTCAGCTCGGTAAACAGCCTTCTGCCCTCGGGCACCAAGCCTATCCCTGCCGCCACCCGCTCCATGGGCGTTTTTTGAGCAATATCACCACCCTTGTAGCTGATCTGACCTGCCTGGATCTCCACGTGACCGGCAATGCACATCAACGTCGAACTTTTGCCTGCCCCATTGGCACCCAAAAGGGCCATAACTCTGCCTGCCGCGGCCTCTAAATCTATGCCATGCACCGCTTGCATGGGTCCATAGCCGCAACACAGTTTTTCAAGCCGCAGCATTTTCAGCCTCCTTGCCTACATAGGCTGCTCTTACATGAGACATGCGCATCACCGATTCGGGTTCACCCTCGGCAATTTTGCGGCCATTATCCAAGACCACCAGCCTGTCGCTGACCCTTAACACCTCGCCAAGGTTGTGTTCTATCATCACCACGGTAAGCCCCTCGCGGTTGATACCCACCACCACATCGGCCAGACGTCCCGCTTCCACATGGTTTAAACCTGCCAGGGGCTCATCCAAGAGCAACAGCCTTGGTTCCAAGGCCAGGGCCCTGGCCACTTCCAGGCGCTTGAGTAGGCCCAGAGGCTGGCCCAGCACCTCCTGGTCGGCATGCTCGCCAATGCCCACCACTTCTAATAGCTCACCAGCTATTTTGCGCTCGGTGCTTCGATCCATGGCCGTTATGGCCCTGAATATGGTGGCAATGCGCTTATGACCCACGGCCAAGGCAACATTATCGCGCAGTGTCATGGAGTTGAAAGGACACACTATCTGATTGGTCATGGCCAAACCCAAAGCGGCCCGCTTGTGTGTGGGCAGGCCTTCTATGGCTTTACCGTCAAGACTGATACCGGCACTCTGGGGGCTTACCACACCGGTAATGGCCCGCAGCAGGGTGGTTTTGCCCGCTCCATTGGGGCCGATGAGGCTCAAGAATTCGCCATTCATCACCTGGAAAGAGACATCGGTTAGCGCATGCACGCCACCAAAATGCATGGTTACGTTTTGCACATCCAAGAGCACGCTCATGCCACGACTCCTTTGCCCTTAAGCTTGTCAAATATACTACCAACCGCACCGGCCAGACCATCGGGGGCAAAGCGCATGACTGCAAAGAGCAATGCGCCATAGAACAGCAGCTTGTAGTCGCTCAAGAATTCGGACATCTCCGGCAGCAGGGTCAGCAACATGGTGCCTATGATCACCCCCGACACTGAGCCGATACCACCCACGGCCACCATGGAGAGCACGCTGATAGAGGTAATGAAGCCGAAGTCATCGGGCATGATGAAACGGGTGAAGTAGCAGTAGAGCCCTCCGGCCAACCCAGCCATGGCCGTGCCCAGGGCAAAAGCGGTGAGCTTATAGGCGGGCACATCCACGGTGAGCAGGCGCGCCGTATCTTCGTCGGTGGCCACGGCATCGAAGGCAAAGCCCATCCAGGATTTTTTAATGTAGACACTGAAGGCGGTGCATAGCGCTGCCACAATCAAAACCATCAGCAGAAAAGCGGGCCTGCCCAGCCCGATGGAAGTAATGCCGCTTAAGCCCATTTCACCACCCAGCACGCTATCCTGCTGCCGGACAATACCCAAAAACAAGAAGCCAACTCCCATGGTGGTGATGGCTAGAAAATCGTGACGCACCCGCAGGCTTGCCACGCCGACAATGATGCCAATGGTTCCGGCTACCAGCATAGCGCCGGCCAGGTTGACTGGGGAGGGAAGACCCGCCTTGGCCATCAAGGCCACCACATAGGCCCCGGTGCCAAAAAAAGCCGCATGCCCAAGGCTGATCTGGCCGCAGTAGCCGGTGATGAGGTTAAGGCCCAAGGCCAATATGATATTTATGCAGATAATGGTCGCCAGAGATAATTCATATATACCCATAGTTCACTTCCTCGAAAACAGACCCTGGGGTTTAAGCATCAGCACCAGGATAAGGAATGCAAAGGCTATGGCGTCGCGGTCCAGAAAGTCGCCCACATATATGGTGCCGAAAGCCTCCACCACACCCAAGATTACCGAGGCAATCAGCGTGCCGGTGACGTTGCCTAACCCCCCCAGCACGATGATGGCCAGTGCCTTGTAAGATGGCACCCCGCCCATAGTGGGTTCGGCAAGGTTGGAGAGCAAAGAGACAAATATGCCCGCTACGGCAGCCAAGGCCGAGCCGATGAAGAAGTTGAGGTAGCGCACCTTCTGCACGCTGACCCCGAAGCTTTCGGCCATCTGGGGGTCATCCACCGTGGCTCGCCAGGCAATGCCGATACGGGTTCTCTGAGCCAGCCAGGATAGCATCCCCAGCATTGCCACACTGCCAAAGACGATCACTACATCCACCATGCGCAAGCTTATCCCCAGAAAGTGCACCGGGCTTTGCAGGGGCGCAATGGAATAGGTGAGGCCATAAGGCCCAAAGACCAGGCGAAAAATCTCCTCCATGGCAATGAACAGGCCGATGGAGGCGATCAGGGCCACATAGGGTGGTTTATGCAGAATGGGCTGATAGCAGAACCTGTAGATGGCCATGCCCACAAGGCCCACGAATATGGCGGAAACGGGTAATGCCAACAGCAGGCTGCCCGTGGCATTCGTGACAATGAGGCCCAAGTAGGCGCCCAGAGTAAACAGTCCGGCATGGGCTACGTGCAAAATGCGCAAAAGCCCATAGACCAGAGTAAGGCCCACTGCTATGATGGCATACATGCAACCATAAATCAGGCCCTGGGTGAGAAGTTCGACATATAGCATTATTGGCGGTTTGCGTTTGAAAAGGATTGCAGCAAGGCCGAAAAGGCGTTTGAGCCCTCCCGGCCGTTTTTTAAATT
This sequence comes from uncultured Desulfobacterales bacterium, assembly GCA_947259065.1. GTDB lineage: Bacteria > Desulfobacterota > Desulfobacteria > Desulfobacterales > JAFDCJ01 > JAFDCJ01. Next base: position 2,499 of record CAMYLH010000072.1, on the reverse strand, counting down.
AAATATGGTTTATTCTTCAGGTGGAACCAGCAGCACAGGGTCGTCGATGACAGCATAGTGATGCCAACGGCCACCCTTGACTATCTGCACCTGCACAGGCTTCATCACCTCACCCAGCTTGTTGAATTTGATCAGGCCGGTAGAAGCCTTCAGAGAAGTTTCGGCTATGGCCTGACGGATTTTTCCCGGATCGGTGGAACCGGCTTTTTCCATGGCCGCAGCGGCAACTTTCACAGCAGTGTGAGCGCTGGCCGAGACCATATCGGCCGGATAACCAGCCTGCTCTTCGAAGGCCTTGATGAAGTCGACGGCCTCTTTTTCCTTGGAATCGCGGTCCAGAGTGGTGGTGATGAGTACACCTTCGGCGGCAGCACCGGCGATTTCGATGAATTTCTGTCCATCATAGCCTTCCTGGCCGATAACCGGGGCATCCACACCGCCTGCCCTGAGTTGGCTTACCAAAGGGCCGCAGGTAAAGTAGTATCCGCTGGCATAGATGGCATCCGGCTTGTCATCTTTAACCTTGGCAACGATGGAACCGAACTGACGGTCCTTGATGGAGTATTGATACTCGGCAATCACTTCGATGCCGTATTTGGGGGCGATGTCCTTGAAACCTGCCGCCAGGGACTTACCAAAGTCGTTCTGCAAGGTGATTATGACGACCTTTTTCTTGCCCAATATCTCGCCCACCAGCTTGGCGCCGGCCTTGCCCTGCACGGTGCCCAAAAGGCCGGTGCGGTAGACCATGTTGCCCGCCTTGGTGATATCCGGGTGAATGGCATAGGCACTGATATAGGGGATGCCTGCTTCCTGGAATACGCCAGCCGCCGAGCGGGTAGGGCCGGAATAGCTGCCGCTGATACCCACGGCCACTTTATCCTTGCCGATGAGCTTGTTGGCAATCGGTATGGACTGGGCCGGCTTGGCCTGATCGTCATAGATGATCAGTTCAAGTTGTTTACCCAGCACACCACCGGCCTCGTTGATCTGTTTCACGGCCAGCTTGGCGCCTTCGGATGAAGACTTACCATCTGCGGCGGCAAAGCCGGTCAAGGGCGCATTAAAACCTATTTTGATGGTATCTGCGGCCTGGCTAAGGTCTCCAAAACTTAAGATCATGCAAATTGCCAGTAATAACAATGCTATCCTTTTGATCATGTCATATCCTCCTTTTCTTTCGTGGTTATAGTCCTAACCCCTATAGTTTAGCTATTTGACTGATCTGACACAATAATTAACTCCATTCATAAGCCGCCGGCATGGTTCAGCTTTCGATCAATAAGCCGTGATCACCCGGTAACGGTAAAACCTTTTTAATTCTCATCCCGTCAAGGCGGGGTGGCTTATGAAGAAAGTTAGTAACTGGGGTAACTTTTCCCTACCAGATGTAAACCAAAAAGATTTAGCGGTCAAAGGTTGAATAGTTTCAGGTGCCGGTGGCCTATAATCGAGGCTGCTATGCGGTCTTACAGTATTGTACACCTTCCGTCAATTCTTAATTAGAACCTTTTCAATTCTCATCCCGCCAAGGCGGGGTGGCTTATGAAGGGAGTTATGGGGAATAGACGTGGTAATCTGCAGATCAGCACATCACCCTTGTATTTTTTCCTATGCTTGTCTATGATATCGAGAACGATTGACAAGGAGCGGACCGGGTGACACCGTATCAAACAGAACAACTCCAAACTCTGCGAATGGTAAGACGCTATCTGGCTCAGATTTCCGAAGCGGAGCGTGAAACTCTGAAAGAGGGCTTGAGCGACTATCTGGCCTTTCGAAACGCCGTCGATGCGTTCCAGGAGCATTACTTTCGTGACATCTGCAACCGTAAATGCTACCAAAACAAGTTGAGTGCCTGCTGTTCCCGGGATGGTATCATCATCTTTTTTGCTGAAGTGATCATCAACGCCTTGATGGCGGACTCAGCTGCGCTTGAACGCCTGCAAGATGTTCTCACACATCTCCATGAAGGATTCAAATGCGTTTTTCTTGGACATGAAGGATGCCTGTGGCGGATCAAACCGATCGTCTGTGAAATGTTTCTTTGCGATGCGGCCGAAAACGCTGTTTTAAAAGAAAATCCTGTTGCGCGAAAACGTTGGGATGCCTTGGTCCGGCAGAAAAAAGAGTATACATGGCCGGATCGACCAGTGCTTTTCGACACCCTTGAGCAGATATGTATCGAAGCGGGATACACCTCGCCCTTGATGTTTTGCCACAACAGCCCGGGACTATTGCGTGTTAAACGACAGGGTATATCCTAGTGTTGCATAAACAACATGGCAAAGGATAGCTAATGGTCCGTTATTATAACCAATATCATAGTGAAAAGACAATTTTCTGGATATCCCCAATAGTGAAATCAAAGGATGGGGTCGATTTTGCCATGTCGTTTACCCTTCGGGAAAGCCGGAGGACTTCAGATCCTGTGTTGTCAAGGGATCAATGTAACCGACTACAATTTCAACCTTGACGCCTTGGCTCTGAAGCCCTCCG
>CAMYLH010000071.1 GCA_947259065.1 uncultured Desulfobacterales bacterium | reverse complement strand
TTTTTTATGTCTGCCGGCGCTAAATTTACGGTAATGCGGTCATCCGGAAAGCGGTAGCCCGAATTGCTGATGGCTGCTTTCACTCGTTCTTTGCTTTCTTTAACCGCGGCCTCGGGCAATCCCACAGTGGAAAACGTTGGAAGCCCCGAACTGATATCGACTTCCACTTCCACCCGATAAGCGTCTATTCCAAGAACCGCGCTACTGAGAACTTTGGCCAGCAACCTTCCCCCTAATGCCTGAAAATAGGATCTTTTCCCCAAAATCGAATAGCTGGATAACCGAATCCAAACCGGTCGATGCTATAACAAATCAGGGACCTCAGAACAATCTTTTTGTTGACATTCTTGCTCATATGGTTATTATTTTCAGCATTTAGCCAGTTTCGATAAATATTTTACCTCCGGGAATTACCCGGCATTTTTTATCGGCTGCCGAGTTTATTTATCAAAGACCGTCTTTGACGATATCATATATATGGCCATACCCACCCATCAAAGAACCCTGGACCAAGCGGTGAGCTGTACCGGAATCGGGCTTCATTCCGGCAAGAAAGTTCATCTATCGCTCAAACCCGCACCGATCAATCACGGAATTAAATTTGTCAGAAAAGATTTGCCGGATAATCCCACCATTCCGGCACGGTTTAATTGCGTGGTGGACACCAGCCTTGCCACGGTTATTGGATTAGACGGCGTTATTGTGTCAACCATCGAGCACCTGATGGCATGTTTAGCCGGGTTATCCATTGACAATGTCCTCGTCGAGCTTGATTCCTATGAAGTTCCGGCAATGGACGGCAGCGCCGGCCCCTTCACCCGGATGATACTGGATGCCGGCATCCGGGAGCAGAAGGCCGAACGTCATTTTTTTGTGCTGAAAGAACCCATTGAGTTGGCGCAAGACGGCAAGTTTGTCGGTGTCTATCCGGATACTACATTTAAAATTACCTGCAATATTGAATTTGAGGACCAACTCATCCGCAAGCAGTCCTGTTCGATAGAAGTGGTGGATCACATATTTGAACGTGAAATTTCCAGCGCGCGGACATTTGGTTTTCTGCATGAGGTCGAGTATATGAAGCGCAACGGCCTTGCTCGCGGGGGCTCCCTGGACAACGCCGTGGTCATCGCTAAAAGTGAAATTTTAAATGAGGGAGGGTTGCGATACCAAGACGAGTTTGTGCGCCACAAGCTACTGGATTGTATCGGCGATTTTTCCCTTCTCGGCATGCCGATTTTAGGCCATATTGTTACTAAGAAATCAGGCCATGCGTTTAATCATGCATTTCTTGAAAAGTTTTTTAAAAATAAAACCTGCTGGCAGACCCAAACCATGCAGCCCCGCCCCAACTCTGTCCACAAGAGGTTAAAATCACTTGCCATTTAAATCGGTTTCCGATATTAATATATATTAAAATCCATAGTAAATCTTGCCCATATCGATGTCCAAAACCAGCCTATAAATAAAAGCAAAGAATCCCGGCCCAGGGAACCGAGCTTGATATCATCGCAGAGGGTGGTCTTTACCGTTCGATACCGAATAGAACAATGGGAAGGTGTTTGCAAACACCATATCATCCTGCGTTTGGTGAGGGTATATCATGCGCAGGTTTAGCGAGCCAAAATGTATATTCCTTCGACCAGGTGCTCGGATTAACATATAATAGAGGTTAAACCAGAGTAAACGACATATTATACGTAGATGGTATTTTCATTAAGGAAACAGATAGCATGGGTGCTAGTGTTGGGTGTGCTGTTCCTAGGGCAGGACACCGCGTTTGCGCAGGAGGCAACTCTGACAAACATCACAGTTTCCAACACCCGCGACGACTTGCTTTTATACTTAAATCTGGAGGGTGCCTTCAGTGAAAAATTGAAAAAGGCGATATTAAGCGGAGTACCTGCATCTTTTTCTTTTTTGGCAAAACTGAACTTGGTTCGAAACATGTGGATCAATCCGGATATTGCCGATATTAAGGTCATTCACACCATTAAATTCGACAATTTGAAAAAAGAATTCATAGTCAGGAGGTCATGGCGAAACAACGAGCCCGAGGTGACAAAATCGTTTAACGAAGCTCAAAAATGGATGACCGAAGTTAACAGTTTAAAGATCATACCGTTGGGTCAGCTGGAAAAGGGACAGCAATATCAACTTAGAACCAAAGCCGAGGTGAGCAAGCAAACCCTTCCTTTTTATCTGCACTATGTTCTATTTTTCATTTCGCTATGGGACATCGAAACGGATTGGTATAGCATAGATTTCATTTACTAAAACAAAGCGACAATCTCCCCGTAAATATAATGATCAGCGCTATATTCAAAAGGAAAAAAAGCCCTGTTCGAGACGCCGACAGCAGACGCAGAAGGCGCGAAGGGATTCTTATCATTATCATCCTTTTTGTGGTGGCTCTGCTGACATTTGTTGAAACCAGGGCTATTCGTTTTGGCTCCGATATTCCCGTCTCCAACACCATCTTGATGTTTATCCTGATCAATATCAACCTGCTGCTTCTAATCTTGCTGATATTTCTAGTTTTCCGTAATCTGGTGAAATTGCTTTATGACCGCCGGCGCAAGGTCATGGGCGCCAAACTTCGAACACGTCTGGTCGTAGCGTTTATTGTCCTTACCATTGTTCCGACGGTTGTGCTGTTTTTCTTCTCCATCAACTTCATTACGACCAGCATTGAGTTTTGGTTCAGCGTCCCTGTTGAACAAGCCCTCGAGAATTCACTGCGGGTTGGCAGCAGATTATACGACCGCGTCGAGCAGAACAATCAGTTTTTTCTTGAAAGAATCTCATATCAGATAAAAACCAGAAAATTGTTGGAACCCGCCAAAGAAAAAGACCTGACCCAATACATTCAGGTGGTCCAGCGGGAATTCAATCTAGACGGTGTAGAGGTTTACGCCGCCAATACCCAGCGAATCACGTTTTCATTGTCTTCTGAATTGGAAAACGAGTATTTTGGTATCGTTTCTGCGGAAAACCTGCAGACGGCAGCACATCTGAGCGGTTTTCGCTCTATCACCCAAAAGATTCCATCAGGTGAATCTTTTAAAACCATAGGGACGATTCCATTTGGCGCGAAAGCCGCGGACGCCAGAGGATTTGTGGTTGTGACGATCTTGATACCGCCGGATTTGCACCGTAATTTGGAATCCATTTCGCGAGGATTTGAGGAATACCAGCAAATCAAGTTGTATAAAAAACCGATACAGATCACTTATTATATCTCTCTTTCAATTGTGGCGCTGCTGGTATTGTTCTGTGCCATCTGGTTTGGTTTCTACCTGGCTAAAACCATCAGCATTCCCATCAAGGAGCTGGCCGAAGGCACTCGCAGAGTTGCGGAGGGTGAGCTTGGTTTTACCATTGCGTCCGTTGCCGATGATGAAATTGGAAGCCTGGTGACATCTTTTAACAAAATGACCAGAGATCTCAGAACCAGCAGGGAGCAGCTGGAGATGTCGGCCCGCATGCTGAAAGAACAAAACATCGAAATTGAAGAAAAACGGCACTATATAGAGTTTGTCCTAAAAAGCGTCTCTGCCGGCGTGGTCACCCTGGATGCGGAGGGGATGGTATCCACTATCAATAAATCCGCGGAGAAGATGCTGGGCATCAGATCTGAAGAGGTCCTGCAAAAAAGTTTCAATACCTTGCTAAAAGTCCAGAATAAAGATCTAGCCGATGAAATATTGGGCAATCTCGCCCTGGTAAGGGATGCAACCATTGAAGTCCCTCTAAAACTTATCATTGAGGGAAGACCACGCAGCTTTTTGACGACCGTGAGTGTATTAAAAGATGATGCCGGTCATCATATGGGCATTGTGATGGTTTTTGATGACTTAACCGAAATGGAAAAAGGACAGCGTATGGCCGCCTGGCGGGAAGTTGCACGCCGGATCGCCCATGAGGTAAAAAATCCCCTTACCCCTATCACGCTTTCAGCTCAACGGTTGAAACGCAAATATTCCAAGGAGCTTAATGAGCCGGTGTTTGATGAATGCACCCAGACCATCATCGATCATGTCGATTTGATTCGAAATCTTGTCAACGAATTTTCATCCTTTGCGCGCTTCCCGAGTGCCAACCCCGAGCCTTGTGAGCTGCCTCCCATTATTGAAGAAACGGTCGCGTTATACCGCGAAGGACATCCCAAGATTAAATTTGAAATCAAAAATTCAAGCGATATTCCACCGTTAAATCTTGACCGCCAGCAGATCAAACAGGCCCTGATCAACCTGATAGAAAATGCCATCGGGGCCATTAAGGACAAAGGCTTCGTTTCCTTTGACGTCTCGCATGATCCTATTTTAAAGCGGATTCGGATTGAAGCGGCCGATAACGGTTCGGGAATTTCCAACGAGGATAAAACACGCCTGTTCGAACCCAATTTTTCAACCAAAAAGTCTGGAATGGGACTAGGACTTACCATTGTCAGTACGATTATTGCCGATCATAATGGGGTTATCAGTGTTCAAGACAACGTTCCGCGCGGTGCGAAATTTGTTATTGAGTTGCCGGTGTGAAAGAGCGGAGGGCATTGGGCAAAACGAATAGGGTATATGACGCTAGGCACTATGCTCATTGCGTTATGCATGCCGAATACCAGGTATTCGGCAGTATATAGATAGCGATGACATTAATGATCTAAATTTGTATAAGGAGCTGCAATTTATGTTTCCCTCCCTGTTAATCGTTGATGACGAACCGTCCATACTGCAGAGTTTGGGTGGTCTGCTTTCGGATGAAGGCTTTGAGGTGAGTACGGCCGCAAATGGTTACGAAGCCTTAAAAACGATCGAGGCCGAATCCCCCGATCTCGTATTGCTTGATATTTGGATGCCGGGAATCGACGGCATTGAAACCTTGAAGGAAATCAAAAAAGAAAACCCGAATATTCAGGTAATTATTATTACCGGGCACGGAACCATTGAAACCGCCGTTAAAGCAACCAAATTGGGTGCCTTCGATCTCATCGAAAAACCACTTTCAATCGATAAGGTTATCGTAGCCATAAATAATGCATTGAATTTCAGGCGCCTCGAAGAAGAAAACAAATATCTACGCAAGAAAACGCTGGAAAAACATTCAATCAATGGGAACAGCCCAAAGACAATAGAATTGAAGAATAATATCGCTAAAGCCGCCCCCACAGACAGCTGGATATTGATTATCGGCGAAAATGGCACGGGAAAAGAACTTGTCGCCCGAATGATACACCATTTGAGTCCAAGGGCTGATCAGCCACTGATCGATGTCAGCTGTGCTGCGATTCCAGAAAATCTGATCGAAAGCGAACTATTCGGTCATGAAAAAGGGGCTTTTTCAGGTGCAACCTCAAAAAAAATCGGCAAATTCGAACTGGCAAGCAATGGCAGTATTTTTCTCGATGAAATCGGAGATATGAGCCTTAAAACTCAGGCTAAAATCATGAGAGTGCTTCAGGAACAAAAAATCCAGCGTGTCGGCGGTAGTCGAACGATTAGCGTGAATGTCAGGGTTATTGCAGCCAGCAATAAGAATCTTGAGGAGGAAATTGAAAACGGTAGATTCAGAGAGGATCTTTTTTACAGGTTGAATGTGTTACCCATCTACGTGCCGCCTTTAAGGCAGCGGGTAGAAGATATATCCATCCTTGTCGAAACATTTTTGGAAGAATTTTCGATCCAAAATCGCGACAGAAGAAAAAAGATAACCTCTGATGCACTTGGGATCCTGGAAAATTATACCTGGCCCGGAAATGTCCGGGAGTTGAAGAATTTAGTGGAGCGCTTGGCCATTATGGTAGATGCCGATGCAATTGACAGCCGCGATATACCGGATGCATATTGCCAGGATTCTAATTTAGTCAAAGATTTGACCGAATATCAATTTTTTAAGTTTGATACCCTTAAAGAGGCCAGATTGGCCTTTGAACAAACATTTATCAGTACAAAACTAGTGCAGCACAGGAACAACGTCACTAAAACAGCTGAAGCCATCGGAGTTGGACGCAGTTTTCTGCATAAGAAAATCAAAAGCTTCAAAGGCAGCAAATTAGGCTGAAATTCATACCGTCTGTGGCCCTATATGACCTTACGAATTATTGCAGGTGAGTTGAAAGGCAGAAGACTTCGGTCGCTTCGAGGCACTAAAACCAGACCCACGGCCGATCGAATTCGGGAAGCAATATTTAATATTCTGGCTTTTCAAATTCAGGAATCCACGGTCTTGGATCTGTTTGCCGGAACCGGTGCTTTTGGTATTGAGGCACTGAGCCGCGGAGCCGAATCGGTCGTTTTTGTAGATGTTGATGATGACTCAATTGGTGTCTTGCAAGAGAATATTAAAAGCCTTGCCCTTGAAAGCATGACAAGGATCATTCGATGGGACCTTACGCGTAACTTAAACTGCTTGGGTTTATTGCGATCTGCCGTTAACTTGGTATTCATGGATCCACCCTACAATAAAAATATGATTGAACCCACCTTGATTAATCTTCACAGCAGTCGATCTATGGAGAATGGTGCCCGGATTGTAGTCGAGCATTCCTACCTGGAGCCGGTGCTAAAGAGTCAGTTGCCCTTTGACATTTCAGATCAGCGCAAATACGGGAAAACCCTTGTTTCAATTTTAAATTATAAGGAACCATAGACATGCCAAAAATCGCCATTTATCCGGGCTCTTTCGATCCTGTTACCAACGGCCATCTGGACATAGTTGAGAGAGGACTGAAACTTTTCGACAAAATCATTGTCGCCATACTGACCAATCCCGGGAAAAAATTTCTTTTCCCCCTTGAAGAACGTCGCGAGATGTTGGAGGAAAGCATGAAAAACTTTTCCAATGTCGAAATTGATACCTTTGATGGCCTTACAGTGGATTATGCCAACCAGCGAAAAGCCCAAGGCATTCTTCGCGGACTGCGCGCATTGTCGGATTTTGAGTATGAGTTTCAGATGGCGCTCATGAATCGCCGGCTCAATCGGGAAGTCCAAACTGTTTTCTTGATGACCGGTCTGCGATGGATATACACCAGTTCATCCATCATTAAACAGGCCGCCCAGTTCGGCGGCAGCATCAGAGGTATGGTGCCGAAATTGGTGGAAAAGAAAATCAGAGAAAAGTACCGACAAAATTTACAAAATAAAAAGAAATAAAGTCACCACGAAAACACGAAATACACAAATTATATTCTACAAATATTCCGTATGTTTCGTGTGTTTTGTAGTTAAAATTTAAAACTGTAAACGGGCAAATGAAGGATGACTTTAAAACAATAGTTATATCTTATTAGCAACCCATGGATCTGTGGCAATTAAAAATATTCTGCAAAGTCGTTGAGCTCAAGAGCTTTTCAAAGGCTGGCAAGACCGTGCATTTGTCTCAGCCGACTGTCAGCAGTCATATTAAGGATTTAGAGGATCATTTTGGCTGTCGTTTAATCGATCGTTTATCAAAAGAAGCGGTTGCAACAAAAGCCGGTGACTTGCTTTTGCGGTATGCCCGCAAAATTCTGACCTTCAGTGATGAAACCGAGGCTGCAATGGC
>CAMYLH010000070.1 GCA_947259065.1 uncultured Desulfobacterales bacterium | reverse complement strand
GAATCGCCGGAACTCTGGCATCACAAGGCTTAGCCCTGGCTGAGGGTGGCCGTGTGGCTCTGACGGACATCGCCACCTTTCAGGAGTTCACCGGGGAATACGGTCGGGTGGACCGCATCGATTTGCGCTTCAAGCCCGGTGTCACGGACCGGGATCTGGCAGCCATACGCCAAATTTTACCTGAAGGCGTTGTGCTGAGCTCACCGCTGGCTGCCAAAAAGAGCGGGCAGGCGATGATACGGGCCTATCAGCTCAATCTTTCCATTCTGAGTTTCGCATCATTATTTGTGGGTATGTTTCTGGTGTACAGTCTGGTGGCATTGAACGCCGCCGCGCGTCGCCACGAGCTGGCGGTTTTACGATCGACCGGCGCATCAGTCTACTTGTTGTTACTCGTGTTTCTGGCGGAAGGTGCTTTTTTTGGTATTGCCGGCTGGATTGCAGCCATTCCCGTCAGCAGCTTTCTGGTGAAGTATTTGTTGCACGGGGTGAGCCGGACTATTTCTACTTTATTTGTTCGCGTGCAGGTGGAGGCTATATCTCTCAGCTTATGGGAAATTGGATTGAGTTTTGGCATAACGGTCTTCATATCCATCCTGGCAGCGCTGCAACCTGCCCGGGAAGCGATGCTGGTCTTACCCAAAGAAGCTCTCGAAATTTCCCAGCATGGCCTGCGGGTTAAAAAATCCCCCCGAAACCTGGCCCTGGCAGGACTGATGTGTGTCATACTGGTTTTGCCATTGTCGCGGCTTCCCGGCGTGCTGGGTATGCCACTGCCGGGCTATTTTGCTTTTATTCTTCTTTTTGTGGGGTTTTCTTTGCTCGTTCCCTCATTCCTGGTTCATATGGGCAATACGCTTTCGCCCCTGCTGCATCGGTTTGCCGGGGTGACGGCGTATCTGGCAGCCCGGTATGTGCGGGACAGCGGGACGCGCACCGCCGTTTCCGTCGGGGCGCTTATTACGGCCGTAGCATTGTTTGCATCGCTGGTTATTATGATTCACAGCTTTCGCCGGACGGTGGAAATATGGACTTATCAGACCATCAGCGGTGATTTGTTTCTGACACCGAAACTCAATAGGATAAACCAGTTTCGTCAGCCGATTTCGCCGCAGGTGGCGGCCTGGTTTCAGACACTGGACAGTGAGATCGAAATTGTACCCAATCGCCGATACTTTCTCAGGTACGACATTTTCCCATACGAATTCGAGGCGCTTGATCTGGATGTCTTTTTAAAGTATACGGATTTTTTCTGGATGAAAGGTGAACCGGATAAAATTCGACTGCGCCTGCGGCGCGGAGACGGCGTGATTATTTCCGAAGTGTTTTCAAACCGCACGGGATTGACTGTCGGCGATACATACAAGGCCCGGATTGAAGCGTCCCAGGTTGAATTGCCGGTTTTGGGAGTTGTGCGGGATTATCGAACCCAGGGTGGTGTCGTCTTTTATTCCCTGCGGCATTTTAAGGCGCGATATCACGATCCGCGCTGGAGCGGGTTACGGGTGTACTTGCGGGATCGAAACCAGGAAATAAGCCGTGCGGTTGCAGATCTGCGAAAGAAAATAATCGAGCGCTGGGGTGACGACCTGGATATGGTCAGCGGCATAGATCTGCGGGCGTCCATCCTGCGGGTTTTCGATGAAACATTTGCGGTTACGACGGTGCTTTTACTCATCGCCTTGGTTATCGCGGCATTGGGAATTGCCACGACCCTAGCAGTTCTGGTATTGGAACGCTCCAAGCAGCTCAATACACTATTTGCGATCGGAGCCGATTTCGCCCAGATCCGTTCCATGATTTTCTGGGAAGCGGCATTCATGGTGGTGGCGGGTGAGATAGCCGGGATTATCTGTGGATTCATCCTTTCTTATCTTCTCGTGTACGTGATCAACCGACAATCTTTTGGCTGGACTTTTCTATATGGGGTGGACTGGGGAGCGCTTGGCATGTCGCTGCCTTTGATTATTCTGACTGCACTGGCTGCGGCGCTTCCGGCCATCAAGATGGTTTTCCGGCAACCTCCGGCAACGCTGTTACGAGAATGATAATTAGTTAATGGTTATTGGTTATTGGTTAATAGTTATAGGTTTTGGAAAAGAAAAACATGATATGATCCCGCAAGAGACCAAAGCATGAGGGTGCAGCTTTTAGCCGCGATTAAAATGAATTCATCCGATTAAATATCTCTATGGTAGCAATCCGAGTAAAACACGAATTTTTCATTTTTGTATGGTTGTTTTTGGTTATCATCCGGCCGGCTTTGGCTGGGGAACCATCCAATTATCTGCCTATCACCGGGCCTTGTAACCTCGAATTCCCCAAAGACCACCGGGCGCATCCGGGGTATCGCACCGAATGGTGGTATTACACCGGCAATTTGCGCTCGGAAACCGGGGATCTCTATGGATTCCAGCTGACATTTTTCCGCAGACAGATCAGTCCTTCGGGTGCCGAAAAAGCTTGGCCCAACCCGCCGTCCGCCTGGCGAACCCAGCAGATTTATTTGGCTCATGCTGCTGTTTCAGATGTTGCCGGCAAGCGGCATTTACAGGCCGAATTGGTTTCCCGGGAGGCGTTGGCAATGGCTGGTGTTCTGCACAGGCCGCCTGAGACGGTTATACATCTTAAAAACTGGTCGGCTCGCATCGGCTCCACGGCCCAGGTGCTTCGTGTAGATACGGATGAGTTCTCCTACGAGCTGACCTTAACGCCCACGAAACCGCCGGTTTTGCACGGTCTGGCCGGCTACAGCCTGAAAGGCTCATCACCGGAAAGAGCCAGCTGCTATTACTCATATACCCGACTTGAGGTGGCGGGTCGGTTGACCATCAGAGGAAAAACCTTTGCTGTTAGTGGGCAAGGATGGATGGATCATGAATTCAGCACAGCATTTCTGGAGCCGGGCATAAAGGGATGGGATTGGTTCAGTTTGCAGTTATCCGACCGGACAGAGATCATGGTATTTTTATTAAGGACGGATGATGGTGGAATTAGCTCCGTTTCCGGAGGGACATTTGTCGATAATGATGGGAATACCCGTCCAATAAACAGGGATGAATTGGCTGTGAGCGTTCTGGAAACCTGGAAAAGCCCCCAATCTAAGGCTGTATATCCCTCAAAATGGCGCCTGCGGATTTTTCCAGATGCTCTGGATTTAACCATTTTACCCAACCTGGCGGATCAGGAAATGCTGACTTCGGAGAGCACCGGTGTAACCTACTGGGAAGGCAGTGTCTCGATCAGGGGGACCAGGGACGCAAATTCGATCACAGGTCAGGGTTACGTGGAGCTTACCGGTTACGCTGAAAGTTTTGATATGCCGATGTGAAATAAAAGGAAAAATATTGTTATGAAAACGGGCAAAATTTTGCTAAAATTCAGAAATACGGACTAAACCTGTATCCCTTGCATCCTGTACGGAGGCATTCCCATGCACAGCAGAATTTTGTTGATGATCTCATGCTCGATGGTGTTGGTACTTTGCGCCTGTTTTCTCAACCCGCAATATAAGACGCAGGAAGAATCACGAATTCAGCAGTCACAGGCCAATAAAAGACTGGAAAATCTGGAGAATGAATTGGCCCAGACCGAGAGAAGAATTCAACTGACGGCAGCTGACCTTCAACACTCGGAGGAGGCGAGGAAAAAATGTGCCAAGGACTTAAAAGATCTTCAGGCTCAACACGCTTATTTGAAAAAGATCAACCTGCAATTGTCAGAAAACATCAAAATCCTTAGGTTTGAACTAAATAAGAAGGAATCCGTCATCGAGCTCCAGGAAAAAGTCATTCAGCTGTTAGATGATACCAAGAAGACCATTGAAACCAGCTTGAAAGATCAGATTGCGGCCCAAGAAGTCGAAGTGATCGAAACAGAAAATAAATTGAAAGTCATATTTGTGGATAAGATCCTTTTTGATTCCGGAAGCGCTGAAATCAATACCAAGGGCAAAGCGTTGCTGCGGGTGCTGGCAAAGTCTCTGAAAGAAAACAAAAATCATAATATCGTGATCGAGGGCCATACGGATGATGTCTCTCTGACCGCGTATTTAATGAAACGATTTCCAAGCAACTGGGAACTTTCAACCGCCAGGGCGTCAGCCGTTGCCCATTTTTTTCAGGAGGTAGGGGGGATTGATCCGCAAAGGCTTTCCGCGCATGGATACAGTTTTTACAGACCGGTAGCTCCCAATGATACGGAAGAGGGCCGCCGTCAGAACCGACGCATCGAAATTGTGCTGGGGCAGTCTGAATGAAATAGGGAATCAGACATTATGTATTTGAGATGCTTCATGCTTTTTTTGGAAAGTGTCCAGCACTTCCCTAACCTTTTGCGACAGGCCGACGATGTCAAAAGGCTTTTGAATATATCCCCTGCAACCCAAACCCATTAATTCTTCGATTTGTTTGTTCAAGCTGTAGCCGCTCACCAGAAGAACTTTGACCTTCGAATTTATCTTTTTCAATTCATCATAGGTTTCTTTGCCGTTCATTTCAGGCATAATCATATCCAGCGCAACCAGATCAAAGCCGGCCTTGTTTTCCTTGTACAGCTCGATGGCTCGTTTGCCGCTTCGCGCGGGAAACACTGTATATCCGAGTTCCTCGAGCATCAATTTTTCAACCTGGATCGTGGCCTCTTCATCATCTACCAGAAGGATGGTTTCTTTACCTTTCAATAACTGGCTGTTAACCTCGGTATCTACCGGCTCTTCAAGATCCGATGAGGGCAGGTAGATGTTAAACGTGGCTCCGTGGTCTTTTTCACTGTAAGCCCGGATAATACCGTTGTGATTTTTTATGATACCGTAGGCAGAGGCCAGACCGAGACCGGTGCCTTTACCGATGTCTTTGGTGGTAAAAAACGGATCAAAAATTCTTTCAATAATCTCCTTATCGATTCCGACCCCGGCATCCGTCACAGATACTTTAACATAATTTCCTTTAGGCACTTCAAATGGTGTGCAGTAATGATCACTCAAATAGACATTTTCCGTCTGTATACAGAGATCGCCGCCCTGCGGCATGGCGTGCCAGGCATTCAGGTAGAAGTTTATCAGGACCTGTTCGATTTGCCCCGGATCGGCTTTGACGCTCCAGAGGTTGTCCTGGAGTTGTGTGTGGGTCACAATTTCCTTTCTGGTGCGGGTGAACATTTTGGTGCTGCTTATGACAAGGTCGTTAATACAGGTTTGTCTTAGCGAATATTTTCCTTTTCTGGCAAAACCAAGCAGCTGGCTGGTGAGGTTGGCGGCGTTCGTAACCGCATTTTCAATGCCCTGGATGTATTCACCATTCGGATCATCCGGATTGGTTTGCAGCCGCATCAAAGAAACATATCCCTGGATTCCCATCAGAAGATTATTAAAATCATGGGCAATGCCGCCGGCCAGGGTGCCGATGGCTTCCATTTTCTGGGAATGCAGCAACTGGCTTTGCAGAAGTTTTTTCTCCTTTTCGGCTTCAATTCGTGAAGTGATGTCTCTGGCAGCATTGAGTATCACATCGCGGCCCCTGAAGGAAATTGCGCGGCACTGGATTTCCACAGGTATCAGTTCCCCGTCCGTTTTGATATGGGAGGTTTCGACGACGATTTTTTTGGGTCTGTAGTTTTGAATGTCCTTGCCAAGTTGGTCGATGATTGAGCCTGCATCTTCCGGGGGTATAATTTCGGCTAAATTTAACTTGAAAAACTGCTGCGGAGTGTATCCCAACCTGGAATAGGCCGCTTCATTGGCCTCCATCACGTGACCTTCCAAATCGAGGATGTAGACCGCATCATCAACATTCTCCAGCAGTTCTTTATATCGGGATTGTTCTTCGGCATCCTTCAAATTGGCGAGCATGTAATTGAAGGCTTGAGACAATTGATTGAATTCCCAGTAATTGCTTCTTTTGTCTTCAAACCATAGGTTTTTTTCACCCTCGGAGATTTGAATTGCCATCTGTGTCATCTGGCGCAGCGGCGCCACCAATTTCTTGCCAAGGTAGGTGGATACCAGGATAGACACTGCCAGAAAGACAAGCGAGAGCAATCCAATCCACAAGGTGACTTTTCGCTTTTCAGCGACCAGGGCTTCCTGCGATGATTGGAAATACAGGTTATCAAATCCGTAAATTTTAGATAGAATGAATTTTTTTCCCAGCGGAACAAGCTCCAGGTTCATGGCAATGGCTTTGAGCATGTCGTCATCTAACTGAAACGCATTTGCGGAGGTCAGGCTGTATAGCGTATCGTCTATGACCATGGACACATCGCCGTTCACCGCGAGAAGAACTGAATTTATCAGTTTTAAATCCCGCGTCATATCATATAAGACGTGGGCCGTTCCCATGAGCTGGGTTTGATCCATAATGGGGGTTGAAAGCCACCACACCAGATGTCGTTTATCCCCGTCTACCCAAACCTCCCCATACGGATACTTGGTCTGAACAAAATCCATCAGCTTTGCGGATATTTGGGAATAGGTTTCCGGAATGACCGAGTCTTCACCTTGTTTCTTTACAAAAAAGTAAATGCCTTCCCTTGACGGGTAGAATTCTGAGACCCGTTCCTGCAGCTGGGAATAGCCGTCGAGCATCACCGTCACCCGGATAATGTTGTCGGATCCCAGATCTTTTAACATTCCGCTGACATTGGATATACGGTTTTTTAGAATGATTTCGGCCTGACCTTTTTGCGCCAGTATCTTTTTACGAAATTCAGACTCGACGCGTTTGCCGAAATAGCCGTATAATGCGACCAGGATGACGAAGACCGACAGGGTGGCCAGCACGATAAAGGTTGTTACCAGATAGGTTGAAAATCGCTTTTTATTTCTGAGATTCAACAATGTCGAAATTTCCTGAAATATTTGCCTGATTCGGGCTAACCATATAAATTCACCCATTTTTACAATAATTTGGCTTCCGATAGGACACTCGCTTGCGCCTTTTCATCTTCTGTTTGCCCGGGATCCATTCGTCATATTTTCACCGGAAGGAACATGACTGTACCACCTAATTTAATATTAAAAAATTCGTAAATTGTCAAAATAAATGGTTGACCCCATAATATCCATCCCATCTCTTGATTTGACCAAGGGGGATAACCTGGAAATAGGGCCCTCACCATGATATTCGTTATCATAACGGATTATGTGATTTTGTTTGCCGGGTCGTTTCGGCAACATTTGGGGTACATCCAAATTTCTGATTGCAGAAACATTCATTTTTAGTACAATCAGAGACGATGCACATCGTCGCGCGACCTAAAATCACTTAAAAATTCTCACTATCTCTGTCTCTGCCCATCGTAGGCCGAAAAGCCACCCAGGAGGTAAAACCATGCGTCGTCTGTGTTTGCTGCCCACGACCTTTCTAACCGCGCTATTGATAGTTTACAATCTTACTGTACCGGATGCCGCAAACTCTGACTTGGGACTCCCTGCGCTGAATGTCGCACGCATAACCCCGGCCGGAACAGACGTGCCCTCCGGGCGGCAAATCGTTTTTCAGTTCAACCGGGCGGTCGTACCGGTGGGTCGCATGCAACGCGATCCAGCTGAAATCCCCATCACGATTTCTCCTGAAACAGATTGCCAATGGCGCTGGTTAAATACCCGTGC
>CAMYLH010000069.1 GCA_947259065.1 uncultured Desulfobacterales bacterium | reverse complement strand
GTCAAACACTGAAAGATCTGGACGTTGCAGCCCAGATGGCAGATGATATGCTGAAAAACTGGAAAAAGGGAGACGCAGATAGTCTTTATGCGATTTTATTTAAAAGCTTTGAAGATTTTCCACAAATCGAAAATCGCCTCTTAGGCCGGCGCAATATAGACTGGGTCAAAAAAATTGAAGCAATGATGGCGGAAAATAAAAATATTTTTGTTATAGTCGGTGCCGGGCATTTAATTGGACCCGGCAGCGTGGTCGCGCTTTTAAAAGAAAAGGGCTACAAGGTAAAGCAGAGGTAACGACAAGGGGCAAAGGGATTTGAATTCCCTCTGTCATCTGACTTCTGTTTTCTGTCTTCTGTCATCTGTCATCTGTCATCCAAAGCCTGAGGGTTACCATGAAAGAAAATGCGTCTTCGCACCAAATCCGCGCCAAGCTTCATGAAATTATATTTGA
Organism: uncultured Desulfobacterales bacterium; assembly: GCA_947259065.1. Taxonomy (GTDB): domain Bacteria; phylum Desulfobacterota; class Desulfobacteria; order Desulfobacterales; family JAFDCJ01; genus JAFDCJ01. The sequence goes on along the minus strand of CAMYLH010000069.1, from coordinate 12,213 downwards.
AGCGGATACTCCGGCCGGCAAAGTATTTGATGTTTTGCTGATGGTGTCGATTGTGGCAAGCGTGATCATGGTCATGCTAGACAGCGTAAGCAGCGTCAGACAGACATACGGCGGACTACTGTATCTGGGTGAGTGGATTCTTACCATTCTTTTCACGATTGAATATATTCTACGATTGTACTGCGTTGGGCGGCCACTGGCATATGCAATCAGTTTCTTTGGCGTGGTGGATCTGTTGGCGGTAATGCCGACTTACTTAAGTATATTTTTCCCCGGCACCCAGTATTTGCTGGTCATTCGGGTTTTGCGGGTTCTACGGGTCTTCCGGGTTCTGAAGCTGGTGAAATACGTGGGAGAAACCCGCCTCTTAATGCAGGCGCTGCATGCTAGCCGGCGTAAAATCACCGTATTTTTGTTCGCCGTGCTCACCCTGGTCAACATTTTCGGTTCGCTGATGTATCTAATCGAGGATCCGGATTCCGGATTCACCAGTATTCCGAGAAGCATTTACTGGGCAATTGTAACCTTGACGACCGTTGGTTATGGCGATATATCGCCTCAGACTAATTTCGGCCAAGCCGTGTCGGCCATAATTATGATCATCGGCTACGGGATCATTGCAGTGCCCACCGGAATCGTCACTGCAGAACTGACCCAGGTTTATAAAAGAAGCGTGTCCACCCAGGCCTGCATGCAGTGCAGCGCCGAAGGCCATGACACGGATGCCGAATTTTGTAAATATTGTGGTTCCGCACTTTGAGAACAAGTGCCCGATCCGGATAAAATAGGAAAACCCCCACTAATTATTGGTCTCAAGTTGTGGAAAAGATCCTGTCGCCAAAAAAAATCATCCCACCCGGCACCCACCGTCCGTGGCTATTCGACATCCGGGCCACTGAAAATGATGGGTCAGATTACAAAGGGGAAATCTCACAACTGAAATTCGTCGATGAATCGCTGGACAAATTATTTTAAAGAAGTTAGGATGCATTGCTAAAATAGCGCGTTATTCTTATTAAGAACAGAAAGGATATCTTATGATCTACATTGGTAAATTCCTTCATGCCACCAATCAGCAAAGAAACCAGGAAGAAAACCGTCGGCATGGTGAATTCAACTTGATCATTGAAGCGGATGATGAAACGACTGCTCTCAAAAAATTTAAAGAGCGAATTGTGGACTTTAGGGAGACCAGTGATTTATTAGAAGGCGATTGCTTCGTTTATATGGTTCATTTTCTGGAGCTTGAAGAATTTCCCAAGGATCGTGCCCGGATGCTTTACTACAAGTCAATTGCCGGTGATCCAGCCATGCCGTACATCAGTTGCTCGGCACCGTCCGGCAAAGCCGATGGATGCAAAATTTTAAGTTGGATGGAAAACGGGCCATCACTCGACGGGCAGGATACCAATTTATTTTTCCATTTTAAAGCAGATAAAGCCTAACGATGCAATATTGGGGCAAGACTTTGGACAGGCCATCCACACCCTCTTGCAATGTATGTTTAATGTCTTTTAAGGTTTAATTCCCCGCAGCTTACCGTAATAGAATCGAAAATAACAATTGATTGATACCCCGCGGCTTGCTGTGAGAAAGTTCATTTTCGTCAGAACCAGCCGCGAGTGTCTTTGAACCATATTTTAGCACAGCTTGTAATCAGAAAAAACATGTCCCATTCCGTTCTTCACCTCTCTCTGCATTTTTTGATTCCCGGTCTTATTGCTATCCTTTTTTTTAAGAATCGCTGGCGGCTATCGTGGTTGATTATGGTTTTGACAATGGCAATTGCACTTTTAAAAACGGGTTGTCAACTGCAATCATTTTTCAGTGAGCTGCAATCCAACCTTGCTTCCGGAGGTAAAATCCTTACTGCTGAGCCCAAAATGCATGTATCCACTGAAGGTTTTCAAAAAACATTGAAGATAGCTCAATCCACAGGTCTGCGGTTATGTGGGCAACCCGCCATACGATTCAGTCTAACAGCGCTGTTTGAATCCATGTAACTTTTAGATACTTGCTAATGTTATTAATAGTTTATCCGATATTAATAAATAACTGGAAATATTAGAAAGTTGTCGTTCTTGGACACCTGATTTTGAGATTGATTTTTCACCTAATTTAGCGCCGCGGATTTGATCATGAAAAAATACTTAATCATTTTGATTTATTGTGTATTTTTTGTAATCTCACTGTCCCCTCTTAATTCAATAGCAGACACTCGAATTAGGGTTGGTGTATACCAAAATAGACCACTTCTATTCGAAGATTCTGATGGTAACGTGCAGGGTATTTTTGCTGATATCCTTAAATATGTGGCTTCAAAAGAAGGATGGACGATTGAATATAAGAGTGAATCCTTGGCTGAATGCCTGAATGATTTGAAATCGGGGAAATCGGATATTGTCGGAGCGATTGCCTACTCCAAGCAACGCAATCGGATTTTTGATTTCACATATGAAACGATTATCAGCAATTGGGGCCAAATTTATACAGGAAAATCATCAAATATTGAATCAATTCTTGATTTCGATGGTAAAAAAATAGCTGTTCTCCAAAATGATATATATTACAAAGAGTTAAGGGAGCTTGCAAAGAAATTAGATATTGAGTGTCGGTTTACTGAAGCCTTTGATTATGAAACTGTCTTAGAACTTGTAGAAGCCGGCAAATGCGATGCCGGTCTTGTTAATTACTTATATGGCCATCAGTATGATCGAAAATATAACATAAATCGAAGTTCGATCATTTTAGGACCTCAGAAGATACACTTTGCCGCTTTGAAAGGTAAAAAAAGGGAGATAATTAGCACCCTTGATCTGTATGTAAGGAACCTCAAAAAAAATAAGTCCTCGATATACCATCAGTCTCTTAGCAAATGGATTGGTGTTGACGCCAAACATAAAGATCCCATTTGGATATATGGCGTCGGCGCGGGGGCTGCCGGCCTTATTTTATTGTTTATGATTTTAAACATGATTTTAAGGTCACAGGTCAGAAAACGAACTCAAGAACTGAATGCTAAAAATCAGGACTTAATTTATGAGATTGAGCGTAGAAAAAAAGTTGAGGCAGCGCTACTAAAGAATGAAAGAAAATATCGAAATATCATCGAGAACATTGAAGAAGGATTCTTTGAATTAGATCTGGAAGGCAATCTAACGTTTTTTAACAATTCCTTGTGCAAAATAACCGGCTATTCTCTTGAAGAGTTGATGGGCTTAAATTACAGGCAGTATTCAAGCCAAAAGACATCAGAGACAATGTTTAATGTATTTAACCAGATTTTCAGCGATGCGCAACCGATCATGGATGCTGATTTTGAAATTGAATTGAAAGATGGCAAATCGTTGCCCATTGAACTATCAGCTGGCCCCATAATCGACAACGACGATCTAGTCATTGGATTCCGTGGATTGATGCGTGATGTTTCAGAGAGAAAAAAAGCTGAGTTGGAAAATAAAAACTTGGAGAAGAAACTCCAACAGGCGCAAAAAATGAATGCCATTGGCACCCTTGCCGGCGGGGTTGCCCATGATTTAAATAATATTCTTTCCGGTATTGTGAGCTATCCGGACCTGATTCTGATGGATCTCCCTGAGGATAGTGCTCTTATTGAACCGATATTAACGATTCAGAAATCAGGGAAAAAGGCCGCTGCAATCGTGCAAGACCTATTGACACTGGCTCGGCGAGGAGTGTCGGTGTCCGAAGTCGTGAATTTAAATGACATCATCAATGAATATCTGATAAGCCCTCAGTTGGAAAAGCTTAAATCATATCACCCCAACGTCGAGATAGAATCAAATTTGAATCTAGGCCTTTTAAATATAATGGGTTCTCCTGTTCACCTCTCCAAAACAGTTATGAATTTGATTTCAAACGCCGCTGAAGCTATGCCGGATGGTGGGAAAGTCGAAATAAAAGCTGAAAATAAATATATCGATACACCGATTTCAGGGTATGAAGATGTGGCCGAAGGAGACTACGCCGTGTTGACGGTATCCGACAATGGCATTGGAATAGCACCGGATGAAATAAATCGAATATTTGAACCTTTTTATACGAAAAAGGTCATGGGTAGAAGTGGAACCGGTTTAGGCATGGCTGTCGTATGGGGAACCGTCAAAGATCATAAGGGCTACCTTCATGTTAAAAGTGATGAGGGAAAAGGTACCATTATTAAATTGTTTTTCCCGGTGACGAGGAAGCCTATCAGGAGCTATGAAATGCCAGGCTCTTTTGAGAGCTATAGAGGAGAAGGCCAATCGATCCTGGTGGTTGATGATATAAAAGAACAACGCAACATTGCATCAAAGCTACTCACCCACCTAAACTATTCAGTTCAAACGGTTAGCAGCGGTTATGAAGCTTTGGAATATATGGACGCTAACCCGACGGATCTAATTGTCTTGGATATGTTGATGCCGCCGGGAATGGATGGATTAGAAACTTATGAAAGAATAATATCCAAGCATCCGGGTCAAAAAGCAATTATAGCAAGCGGCTTTTCCGAGACAGATCGTGTCAAGAAGGCTCAAAGTCTCGGGGCAGGGAAGTATGTAAAAAAGCCATACACACTCGAAAAAATTGGGTTGGCCGTAAAAGCTGAGTTGAACAAATCGCTACCGTTCACGGGTTCAGCGGTTCAGGGCTCAAATGTAGAGGATTATTCGAAAATCGGAACTTAGTAAATCTAGGGCCTGATAGAAAGAGTCAATTTTGTTTGTGACTTCGGTCTGAGGGTTTAAGTTCGGAATGTGCCTAACTGTAGCCCAGCAATTTTCCGCCCTGATAGACAATAAAGGCCATTATCCATGCGACGGTTGTGCTGTAGGCAATGCTGAAAGACATCCACTTATAGGAGCCGGTCTCTCGCCTGATGGCAGCTATGGAGGCAAGGCATGGCAAATACAGCAAGACAAAGACCATCATCGACAGCGCGGACAACGGCGTCATGCCGGCTGCATGCAGCGCGCTTGCCAGCGCCTCCGAGGTGTCCTCAACTCCAACGGCATGCAGCACCCCCAGGGTGCTGACCACAATCTCTTTGGCCACAAACCCGGTTAACAGTGCCACACCGCCGCGCCAGTCAATGCCCAACGGTGCAAACAATGGCGCGGATATTTTCCCGATACGACCGATGAACGATTTTTCGGCATGTTCGGCTTGCCGGGCTTTTTCCACCGCAAAAAGTTCGGCATCTTTCTCTTTTTCTATCTGTGGTTTGGTGGATTCATCGGCAGCGTCTAATTGGGCCGTGTACGATGTAATTACCCTATTTATTTTTGAATCGTAGTCGATTGAGTACGATACATTTCTGGGAAAAGCGGATAGCGCCCATATGATGATGGACCCGATGAGAATCACTTTGCCCATTTTCTTGAGAAATAGCTTGCTGCGGTCCCACATGTGGATCAGCAGGCTTTTTAACATCGGAACCCGGTAAGGCGGTAGTTCCATGACAAAGGGAGCATCCGCACCCCTAAGCAGGGTGGAACGAAACAACCGGCCGGTGATAATTGAAAGGATGATTCCCAAAAGATAAATTGCGAAAATGACCGTTCCAGCCCTGATACCAAAGAAGGCACCGGCCAGGATAATGTATACCGGCAATTTGGCTGAACAGGACATAAAAGGAGTAATCAGAATGGTGAGAATCCGGTCCTTTTCGCTTTCAAGGGTTCGGGTAGCCATAATCGCCGGGACATTACAGCCGAAACCCATGAGCATGGGGATAAAGGATTTACCGTGAAGTCCGATCAAGTGCATGATTTTGTCCATCAGAAAGGCGGAGCGCGACATATAGCCCGTATCTTCAAAGAGGGCAATACAGAAAAAAAGGATCAATATATTCGGCAGAAAAACAATAACGCTTCCTACCCCGGCAATGATCCCGTCCAGAAGGAGTGCTTTAACGAGGCTGTCCGGTAGCAGCCCGTCCAGCGTAACTGAAACCCAGCCGACTCCGGCATCGATCCAATCCATCGGATAGGTACCTAAGGTGAAGGTCAACTGAAACATGGCCCAGATAAAAAACAAAAATATCGGGAAACCGAGAAAACGATTGGTCAGCACCAAATCAATATTGCGCGATACATCAACGCGCTGCTTGGTAGAGGTGGTTTGGATCTCCTTGATGATTCCAGCAATAAATCCGTAACGTTCATCGGTCATGACGATCTGGGGATCGTCATCGAAGCGTTGCTCAAGATGCTTGCGCAGAGCCTGGGTGGTCTGCAAGATTTCAAGACCGAAATCATTGGCACTTTTCAGAATACGTTCCTTTATGATTTTGTCATCTTCCAGAAGCTTAATCGAGGTCCAACGAGTATTATAGGGAGTTGTGCCATCGGTTTTTTCTTCAATAAATTGCTGGAGCCGGATGATGGCGTTTTCAATATCCTTGCTGTAGTTTACATGACGCTTTTTAGGAGTTTTTATATCGGTTTCCGCCAGTTTAATGGCCTGTTTCAATAAGACCTCAATTCCTTCGTTTTTATTACCGACGGTAAATACCACAGGTACGTCAAGCAGTTGGGAGAGTTTGTCACCATCAATTTTCGTTCCTCGGGTACGGGCAAGGTCCGCCATGTTCAGGACGAACAATACCTTACAATCAAGCTCTCTCAGCTGGGTTGCCAGATATAGACTGCGCTCCAGATTCGAGGCATCAATGATGTCAACGACCACATCCGGCCGTTCGTCTAGAATGTAATTTCGAGCAACGATTTCTTCGATGGAAAAGGGGGTCAGGCTATAGGTTCCGGGCAAATCGATGATTTTAAGATCATAGCCGTATTTATGAATTCGTCCCTCTTTTTTGGCAACGGTTACCCCCGGCCAGTTGCCCACCTTCTGCCGGGTACCGGTTATATTGTTAAATATGGTGGTTTTACCTGAATTCGGGTTGCCAGCGAGGGCAATGGTGAGGTTACTGGGATGCATGTGAAATGGCCTATCTGACGTTATTCACCTCCACCTTGGCAGCTTCTTTCACTCTTAGAGAAACATGATATCCTTTGACGATGGTGCCTTTGAGGATGCCCATTTCCAGTATTCTGCGACGCAGGTTTCCGTTTCCTCCGATATGAACAATCGTCGCGGACTGTCCTTCTTTCATCTCACTTAACCACATGAATGATCTATCCTTTCAGGAAATTGGCCATCATAGACAATATGTAATTATAACACTGGAAAATAAGGCTGTTGTGTGACGTTGTCAATCTAGCGTAAACCTATCGAAAAACGGATAACCGAAATCGATAGTTGCAAGATGATGGAAAAAATATTATGAAACGCCTTAACAATTTCCAATGAACATTTAAACCGATATTTTAAGGGGGACAAAATGGGAATAAAAGAAGAGTTGGAAGAAAAGGAGGAGGCTTGCGATTCAACGGAAACCTACGTGGAATTGGCCAAAGAGGTGATAGAAAAACTATCCGACAAGGAATGGGCTGCGAGCCTCATTGACGAAGGTGCCGATTGGGCGGAATATGCCGATGATTTCATGCTGCTGGCGGCTGCCACCTCTGAGGCGTTGGATGACAAAGCCAAAGCCAAGGCTTTTCTGACCCAGGGCAAAGATTATTGTACCAATGTCCAGGAATTTATGAATCTTGCCAAAGCCGCCAAAGAGATGGGTGATGACGAAACCGCCAAGGAATTATGTTCGGCGGCCCAGGGAAAATGCGTTAAAATAAAAGATTTTCTGGATCTCAGCAAAAATGTCCTCGAGATGATGTCTGACGCCGAACTTGCCAAAGAAATATCCGAAAAGGCATTGGAAAAATGCAAGACCGTGGCGGATTTCAATGATTTTGCGAAAAGCATCCAGCAAGTATTTGACGATTCAGCGCGGGCCAAAGAAGTGTATCACTCGGCGCTTGAAAGCTGCAAAAAGGCTGACGATTATGCGCTGTTAGCCAAAGGTGTCATAGAAAATCTTTCCGACACGGAACTGGCCAAGGCTATCTTCGCTAAAGCGGAGACGTCTCTTGATTCGGGTATGGAACTGATGAAACTGGCCGAGTCCGCTCTTGAGACTCTGGCGGACAAAGATTATGGCCGCGTACTTTATCAAAAGGCTCGGGAAAAGATGGAAAGCGGGGATGAGCTGATAAAGTTAGCCGGGTCAATCTCGGTGAAGCTCGATGACCAGGACCTGATCCTGGACGTTTACAAGAGCGCCGAAGCCAAGTTCAGCGCTTATAACGAGTTTGTCAACTTGGCCAAAGCGGTTTTAAAGGATACGGGGGATACCGGGTTCGCCGGCCAGATCTATCACAAAGCGGCCGGGACGAATCCGGATTGCAGCCAACTGACGGCAGTGGCTGCTGCCCTGGCAGATGACATCGAAGATAAAAATGCCGCCTTGGATGTGTTGAAACAGGCGGAAATCGCTGTGAAAACACCCGCCGATTTTAAAAAGACCGCAGAAGCGATCCTCAAATATGCCGAAGATGAAAAATGGCTGTCCGACACCAGGCTTCAACTTGAAAAAAGAGAAGCCCATAAAGACCTTTATGCCGGATTTGTCAAGCGGGAGCAGGATTGCATCAATAGCACAACCATGAGCCATCTGGCACACGATGTGATGGAGCAAACCGGCGACATCCCGTATACCAGGAAACTTTACACGAAGGCGGAAAGTTTGTGTACTTATTTTCCGGAATATATGGATCTATCGCGACGAATTCATATTGATCTTCAAGATGCAAACTGGATTCGTGCGATTTACGAAAACAGGCTGAGCAATTGCGATGATTACCACAAGTACAATGATCTGGTGGACGGCATATTAGCCACCCTGAAAGACGAAGATTGGGCGCGCAAGATTTATTCCGAACTGCAAGAAAAGTGTACCAAAGAAACCGATTTTGGTAAACTGGCCACGATCGTCAATGAGAAATTCGGTGACAAGGATTGGGTGCAACAACTGCTTGCGTCTGCGGAGGAAAAAGCCAATGACCTTCCCGGCCATATCTATGTGGCCGGTTCGGTGCTCACCCTATTATCCGACCGGCAATGGGCCGAATCCATTTTTACCAAGGCCGATGCCGGCTGCAGCGACCGCGATCACTACTATATGCTCGTTACGTCCGTTTGGAACCTGACCCATGACAAGGAGCTGCTCAGGCAGATGCACCGCAGCGCGGAGGATAAACTGAATACTACCCATGACCTCGTTTATTTAGCCGAAAGCATTTTAAATTATTTTTCCGATACGGCATGGGCAACTCGGGTCTATAGCAAGGCCGAACAAGCGATGGACATCCACGCCTATGGGTATGAACTGGCCAAAAGTCTGGCCGATAAGCTTGGCGACCGCAAGTGGGCTAGACGGATAAGGCAGCTGCAATGATTCGGCGCTTGGAACAAATCCTCGGTCCCTGATGCTGGATCCTCGATGCCCGATACTAGATCATGGATGGGGGACACTCGACAATTCTAAATAGGGTCCTATCTTTATTTAAATTATAGGAATGATGAATATCCTAAATCCCGCGGCCAATGGCGCATTTTGTTGAGTTTAAGCAATTTTGCTTTACGGCTTGCGGGATTGGTTTTCCTGGGATGTTATGCCTGGATAAATAAAGCCTTTTCATGAAATCGATAATTTTTTAGGTATGAGGAGTACTGCGGTTATGTTAAACGAAAAAAAAATTGCCATTCTCGGGGCAGGGAATATGGGAGATGCGCTGATCAGCGGTCTGATTGGTTCCGAATCATCCGCGCCAAAAAATATTATCTGCACCGATGTCAGACATAATATGCTTGATGAAATCAAATCTAAATACAACGTTCGTACCACCGGTAACAATCTCGAGGCGGTGGCCGCAGCCGACATAATCATTTTTGCGGTCAAGCCTCAGATACTGGCGTCGGTGTTAATCGAAACCGCACCTAAACTGGATATGTCCAAACTTGTGATCTCGATAGCTGCCGGTGTCCCGCTGGCTGCCATGGAAACTTGTGTTCAGAAAGATTTACGGCTCATCCGGGTGATGCCCAACATCGCCGCCGCAGTCAAAGAGGCCGCGACTGCCATCGCCGCCGGTGCCCATGCCACCCAAGAGGATATTAATCTGGCCATAGAGATTTTCAGCTCGATTGGTAAATGCATTTTTTTGAAAGAGAATGATTTGATGGATGCCACCACCGGACTAAGCGGCAGCGGACCGGCATATATCTTTTTAATCGTGGATGCATTGGCTGATGCCGGGGTTAAAGTGGGGCTCTCGCGGCAGGATTCGCTGTTTCTGGCAGCGCAGACAGTATTGGGCGCTGCAAAATTGCTGATAGAGACCCAGGAACATCCCGGTCAGCTGAAGGATAAGGTGACCTCACCCGGGGGCACGGCAATTGCAGGACTGGCAACCCTCGAAAGCGGTGGCCTGCGCACCACCCTGATCAATGCGGTTGAGGCCGCCACCCATCGATCCAAAGAACTGGGCGATATGATGATAAAAAGCTTTTCCAAAGCCAACTCACATCAATAGAATGGATTTCTTTATTCTGAGCCCACCCATGCCTCCGGTTTGCAGCCTAAGTCCATCGATTCGTAAATTCGATCACGAATTTACCTAACCTTGTACTGTTTGACCGACGCCTCCATATTTGCAAATTATCTGAATAAATGCTAGAATTTCAGATCAGTTTTTGCCATATATCGATCGAGAGATGGGAGAAAAAATAGATGAAAATAAGAAATATGGTGCTTATTTCCTTGATTTTAACCGCTTTATCGTTTGGATTGTTTCATACAGCTGCATTTTCTAAAGGAATTGAATGGCAATCTTATCCCGACGGAATGGCGCGTGGAAAATTTGAGAAAAAAAAAGTCTTTCTCCATTTTTATGCCGAATGGTGTTCTGCCTGCAAGACCATGGCAAACATTACCTTCAAAGATCCCGGTGTGATTGCGTCTCTTAACAAAGATTTCATCCCCATCAGAGTGGATGTCGATAGAAATAAGCAAACCTCAGACATGTACCGGGTCAAAGCGCTCCCCGACACATGGCTCATAGCTGAAAACACCGACATCATCGGGCATCAACCCGGCTATATATCACCGGAGAATTTAAAGAAAATTTTAAATTTGCTCCTGGATGCCAATGACCGACAGTAAAGGTGACGGTTAATCATTCAAGATGGAAGATCAAGCCAACCTCTGCCGCAATGAAACCATCTTCGCAATTTAAACTTGACGGTCTCATGAGTACCGAGATCGACAAATTGAAAGACATGATTAGCAATCATCCGTCACCTGAAATTCCCGCTGAGCGGATCTATAAGCCGACCTGTGTTTTTCTCCTTGTTTTTGACCTTGAGGAACCTTATATTCTGGCAATTCAGAAAGCGGACAGCGAGGGTTACCCCTGGCGTAACCAGGTCGCCTTGCCGGGCGGCCATCTGGATGCTGAAGACGCCAGCCCGCTTGAGGGCGCCTTTCGTGAGTTGGAAGAAGAGATGGGAATCAACCGGAACCAGGTTGAATTTCTCGGTTCCATGGGCCATTTTCAAACCATCAACCGCCGAGATATTCAGGTGTTCACCGGGCTGTGGAAGGCGGTGGGGGCTGTGCGGCATGATCCGGCTGAAATTTCAAGAATTCTTAAAATTCCGATACGAGTACTTGTCCAAACCCATGCCGCCAATAATTTCCATGGTCGCATACCTGATATTGATGAGCTGAGATACCCCTTTGAAGATGTCGTTATTTGGGGAGCCACTGCCCGTATCCTGCATCATTTTATTGAGCTTTTACTTGAGGTAATGTCGCCTGATTAAACGGATAATGGCAGATATCATAACCCCTGTGCTCAGTACGACGAGAACAAGGGGTACCCATAAGTAGTCATGGTACTGCTCAAATTCGCGGGTTACCGAGACACCCACCAATCCAAACAGGAGCGCAATCAACATGACGGTAATGGTAAGGCCATATACCGTTTTGGACTGATACCACGGATTGACGGCTTTCCTGAATACGGGGTTCTTGTTGGATGGCATAATAAATTATAGGTTGAGCGGTTCAAAGTTCACCGTTCCGGGTTCAAGTTCCGATCCACGTCCTTTGTCCTTAACCCTGAACCTGTGAACGCTTACCTTAAAGCTTATGCCGATAAGGGAAAAAAATCAAGTTATGAAACCTATAAATGCAAAACAGGCCATAGATTGGTTAGCCAAAATACCGGCATGTAATTTAAT
>CAMYLH010000068.1 GCA_947259065.1 uncultured Desulfobacterales bacterium | reverse complement strand
AACATACTGGTATGCCGTTTCAAAGAAATCTTTTTCTATCGTCAAAAAGACCTGCAACTGGCTTTCCAGTGTCCGCCAGACATCGAGTAGTTTCCGATGACCCGACAATTCGCAGATAGTTTGATGAAATCTTAGGTCTTCAGAAATCATTTGATCTAAATTCCCGTTTTGTGAGGCCTTCTGCATGGATTGAATAATCGTTTCCAGCTTTTTTATTTTTTTTTGATCCAGATTCTCAATCAGAATTCTTACGGCCAGTTCTTCCAGGGAACTTCTCAAGGAATATAGTTCCTCCATATCCTTTTCGGTAAACTGAGCGACATGGGTTCCCTTGAATGGTTTTGTTTCGACGAGTCCTTCTTTCTCCAAATATCGCAATGCCTCCCGGATGGGAAACCGGCTGATTTGCATCTCTTCCGCAAGCTGCATCTCGATCAAACGTTCACCCGGTTTTAGCTTTCCGCTTCGAATGGCGTCTCTAATTTCTTTTAAAGCCTGATCCATTAAGGTCGCACGCTTTTGTTTAGAGAATACCTGGGGCATGAAAACTCCTTCATTTGAAATCCCAAAATCCAAGCACCAAATTACAAATAAATCTCAAATTCCTATATTGATATGGCCGCAAAAAGGCGCAAAAAGCACAAAAATAAAACTTCAGGGCTTGTAATTTGTTTGGCATTTGGTGCTTGTTGTTTGAAAGTTATACGAATGTACTACCGACAGCTACAATGCTATTAACATCCTCGGGGTGAAGTAAAGAAGCAAATCAACTATATCTCATAAGACCACACACACAACCAGATCATTTACATTTGTTCCCGTCGGTCCGGTGACAACAGCATCACCGGTGGCCTTCAGGGTCGTGGCGATATCGTGTTGCATCAACATTTGGTAGAGGTCATAGCCTTTTTCTGCCGCCCTTATCTTCGTTGATCCATCCGTAATTGCCCCTGCCAATGACGTCGGGCCATCGGTACCATCGGTATCCAGGGCGCAAATCACGATCGGATCCATAGCGGCTAGATCAAGGCAAGCTCCAGCAGCAAGCTCCTGATTGGCGCCGCCCCGACCGGAAGCATCCGCCTGAATTCTTACCGCAGTTTCTCCGGTGGCGACCAGCGCGCAAGGAGGGCGGATCGGATTGCCTGACAATTTAATTTCATTCGCGATTGAGGCAATGGTACGTCCGACCTCACGGCTTTCACCATTGAGAAGCGTGGTCAGCAAAACGGGGATTACTCCGAGTTCTTTTGATTTCTTGGCAGCTCCCTGCCACAGTTCGCGAGTTTTTACGACCATGCAATAATGCAGTGGTTGATTGGTGAAGGATTTCGGTGTCTCTTTTTGCGGGGTGGGGGTGGAAAGGTAATTGCGAACTTGTTCAGATACATGCTGCCATAATCCATATTTTTTAAGAACCTTTTCTGCATCCGCCAAAGTGGTGGAATCGGGGCTGGTCCAATCCGTATTCCATTCCATGCTGTCGGTCTTTTCATCCGAAACCGTGAGGCTGATAATTGTGGCAGGCAGCATTCGAGGAGCCAATCGTCCGCCTTTGATGCGCGAAAGATGTCGTCTGACCGTCATGATTTCGGTAACATCCGCCCCGCAATGCACTAACAGTTGGTTGATGGTGACCTTATCATTGAATGACAGTCCCTCAACAGGATAAACTGTCTGCGCCGAGACCCCGCCGGACATCAAACAAAATACCAAGTCCCCTCGCCCGGTCTTCGCTGCAAGACGCCAGATTTCTTCGCCGGCTGCAAAGCTGGTTTCATCCGGTACGGGGTGTGCTGATTCGGCCACACGAATTCGCGATAAAGTTCCAAGCATATCGCAAAAAGGATTTTTCTGGCCCTTTTTTATGGCAATAAACCCATCGGTAATCCGGTCGCCGAGGATTTCTTCCAAGGCAACCGCCAAAGGATAGGTCGCTTTGCCGGCACCAATCGCATAAATTTGGTTGACTTTATCCAGGTTGAAAACAGCTTCGTTGACCTGGAGCAAGTTGCCTCGACTGTTTTTTTCAACCTGGAACGTTGGGTCTTGGTTCTAAAATGGGCCAATAGCGGTACGACAAAATGTTTATAACCACGAAACACACAAAACACACGAAAAGATCGACCTAATTTTATTTCGTGTCATTTCGTGTGTTTCGTGGTTTGAATAAAATGGCCGGGGTTAGATTCAACCCCGAACGTTGAACCCCCTGGCCCAGACCTGACTTTACGTTGCTCAATTACTTAAACACATATTTAGGAACCTGACACGGACTGTACTATACTCTTATAAGTCGCACCAGGGCGGGCTGAACCGCTCAACCTAGGTTATTGTTTATAGTTTTTCCCGGCATAAACTGCTGACGATCCCAGTTCCATTTCGATCTCAATCAATCTGTTATAATTGGTTCCGCGGTCGGAGCCACGGATACCGCCGGTCTTAAACAAGGCTGCGTTAACGGCAACGCTGATATCAGACAGGATGCTGTCCTCGGTCTCGCCTGAGCGCTCGGACATCACCACAGCGAAATTGTTTTTCCGGGCAAAATCAACTGTTTCCAGGGCTTCCGTCAATGTTCCTATCTGATTGACTTTACAGAGAGTGGCATTGGCGGCCCCCAGCTTCAGCCCCTTTTGGATCCGTTTTATATTGGTGGCGAACATATCATCGCCAATGATCAGATGATCGCTGAATTCCTCGGTCAATATCTTCATGCCCTCCAAATCATTTTCATGCAGGGGATCCTCGATGGATACGATAGACGGATAATCGTTTAAAAGTTGTTTAATAAACTCAACAAGTTCATCGCGCGTTTTTTGAGATCCCTCAAAGTGATAATGGTCCTTTTCCGGATTGTAAAACCCGGTTGCCGCAAAATCCAGTCCGTAAACGATCTTGTCGGTATAGGCCGAGCGATGCACCGCTTCGAGCAGGAGATCCATCGCCCGACGGGTGGAGGCTATCGGCGGAGCGAATCCTCCGTCCTCGCTGCTGTTCGTCGCATTTTTGCCCAATTTTTCGAGCAGTACATCTTTAAGATGATAAAAAATTTCGCATATCATCCGGACAGATTCACCAAAGGTTTCTGCACCGATGGGCATCACACAAAATTCCTGAATATCGAGGTCATTGCCTGCATGCAGCCCGCCATTGATCAGACAGGCCTGGGGCACCGGCAGCACCCGGGCATCTGCATTCAAATACTCATAGAGCGTCAATCGGCCGGCGGCGGCAGCTGCCACGGCAACCGCCAGGGATACTCCAAGGATGGCGTTGGCACCCAGCTTTGATTTATTCTCGGTCCCATCCAGCTCGAGCATCAAATAATCGATTTCCCGCTGCCGGGTGGCGTCTAGACCCCGTAATTTCGGCTGGAGGATGTCATGGATATTCTGAATGGCCTTTCGCACACCTTTGCCGCGGTATCGTGCATCTTCGTCACGAATCTCCCGGGCTTCATGTGACCCTGTCGATGACCCGCAGGGGACATCGGCTTTCCCCCAGAATTCATGATCGACGCAAACATTCACCCGAACAGTAGGCATCCCGCGATTGTCGATGATCTCAATGGCCCTTATGTCGGTGATGGCATATTTTTTCATATTTTTTTTAAATTTTACTTGATTGTAAACTGTCAACAATTTACAATTGCATTCATCTGGTGTCAAGCATTATTGTTGTCATACTGACCCCGTCATGTGGTTGACAATTGGGCCATATTATTTGAGCATAAACACTGGATACCGATTCAATTATGAATCATTTATTTTTTGAGCAACTCCATAATATTATTTGACTATTTGATAAAAATAAGATTATTGAATGGTTTGAGGCTTAGGCATAAATTTTGCTCGGAGTGGCGCCAAGACCGAATGGATCGGCATGATATGGCATCTTGGATAAAATCCTCATTTAACGGCAATTTAACCAAATATACGAAGAGAAGATAATATGAGAAGAATGTCTAGGAGCGGTATTGGAACTACCGCCGGTTTTGGATTGGGTGCATTCTCCAGGGATGAACTTGACACGGTACACTACGCCACCTTACAGATCTTTCAGGATACCGGCATCAAGGTCATGAATGAAGATGCTCTGGAAATATTTCACGGCGGGGGATGTGACGTTGAGCGATTCGACGGGTATGGAATTGTGAAAATTCCGTCGTATGTCGTTGAAGAGTGTGCTTTCTGGGCGCCCCGCACCATCGTCTATGATGCCCGCGATCCCGATAAGGATTACGTCGCTGAACCCAACCGTGTGGGCTTCACAACCTTTGGCGGGTGCATCAACGTCATAGATCCCCATACACGGGAGATTCGACGGGCGACTAAGAAAGACTGCGGCCACATCGCCCGGGTATGCGACTATCTGGATGAAATTTGCGTCGCCACCAGAAGTGTCAACTCAACGGATGTGCCGGCGGGGGCCCTATCGGTCCATAACCTGGATGCTTTGTTGCGAAATACCGGCAAACATATTTTTCTGGGCGTTGATTCTCCTCGCTCTTTGGAAGTGATGATTGAACTCGCTGCAGCGGCCACCGGCGGCCGGGACAATTTCGCCAAACGACCGAGTTTTACCCCCAGCATTTGTCCCATGAGCCCGCTCACCCTTCCGGAGAATTCCTGTAACGTGATTATGAGTTCCGCCAGGTCGGGCATAGGGGTTTTGGTGCTTCCCATGGCGCTTTCCGGCGGAACCTCATCCGCCACCCTGGCCGGCACCCTGGTAACCCACAACACCGAAGTATTGAGCGGCATTATCCTGGCCCAACTGACAAAAAAGGGGGTACCGTGCACCTATGGCAGCACCAGCACCATCCTGGATTTAAGGTTCGGTACGTCAGCCATCGGTTCTCCGGAATACGGAATGATCAACGCCTCCATCGCGAAGCTGGCCCAATACTATCATCTGCCATGTTATATCGGCGGCGGTGCTTCCGACAGCAAGATACCGGATATTCAGTGTGGTTATGAATTTACATTGAGTGCCGCCCTGAGTGCTCTGGCGGGCGGGAATATCGTCTTTGGATCCGGCGTTCTGGAACAGGGCCTGACAATTGATTATGCCAAGCTCATTATGGATGCCGAAATGATCAGGATGATTCAGGTTGCCATCGGGGGGATAGAAATTTCCGACGAAAAGCTGGCGATGGATGTGATCCATGAAGTTGGACCCGGTGGCGCCTATATCTCCCATGAGCACAGTCTTCGTTCCATGAGGAGTCAGTCCCATTCAAAGTTATTTGACCGCAGATCTCGAGACGACTGGATGGAAATTACCGGTGGGGCATCCATGCGTGAAAGGGCTTATGAAGCCGCTATCGGCATTATTCAAAATCATCAGCCTTACCCGCTGCCGGAAGGTGCTCCTGAAAGCATAGACGAAATCGTAAAAGAATTTGAGAAAGAGCTCGGTATCGCTAAAATTTAAATAATGATATTCATCCTTAAATATGCAATCGTCAATCGTCAATTCCCCGATAAAGCGGGGTTTACGCTGCGCTAGAACTCCGGGAGCGGGATCTTTATAGGAGCCGCAGGATCTGCGAGCCGGAGGTCGCTGCGCTAGGACCGGCTTGGCCGGGTTAGGAGGTTTAGGTATGTTACGCAAACGAAAGGCCGGGATACAACGCAATTCAGGGTTCAGTTTGAATGTCATGACCGATGATGAGGTCCATGAAATTCATTTGGCCACCCTGGAAGTGCTGAAACACACCGGTGTCTTTGTTGAAAGCAAGGAGGCTTTGGAGGTGCTGGACGGCGGAGGCTGCCGGGTGGACCCCAAAACAAAAACCGTTACATTTCCTGCCTGGGTGGTGGAAGATGCCATCCGCTCTGCACCGGCAAGCTTTATCGCATGTGGGCGCAGACCCGAAGACGACGTTGCTCTGGAGGATAACCGGGTTACGTTTACCAATTTCGGCGAAGGCATCATGTTCGTCGATCCTTACACCGGCGAACACAGAGACACTACCAAGGCGGATATAGAAAAAGCAGCTCGAATTATCGACGCTCTGGAGCATATCGAAACCTATGAACGCGCCATGTGTTCCCACGATAAACCCCCACAGGTCCAGGCCATCCATAACGCCGAGGCATCCCTGATCAACACGACCAAACACCACTGGCTGTGTCCGGTGGACAACAGTCAAACACCCAAAATCATTGAAATGTGTGCGGCTATCACCGGTGGCAGGGACAAACTCAGAGAGCGCCCCCTGCTCACCTTTACCACCTGTCCCATCAGTCCTCTCAAATTGCCGGTACATCACTGCCAAATCATCATGGACGCCGCCGCAAACGGGCTGGCGGTAAATGTCATCGGCATGGCCCTGTCCGGCGCTTCCAGCCCCGTCCATCCGGCGGGAACGCTGGTAATTCAAAATTGTGAGGTCCTGTCCAGTCTGGTTTTGAGTCAGCTATCCAGCAAAGGAACTCCGTTTATCTATGCCAGTTCGACCTGCCCCATGGATCTGAGAATGGCGACGGCCACCGTAGGGTCTCCGGAACTTGCCATGATCAGCGCGGCCGTGGCGAGGTTGGCGCGCTATTACAGTTTGCCGTGCTTCGTGGCCGGCGGGTAGGGCGACAGCAAGGTCGTAGATGCCCAGTCGGGTCATGAAAAAACCATCACAAGCATGTTACCGGCGTTGGCAGGGGCCAACGTCATCTATGGTTTGGGAATGCTTGAGATGGGAATCACTTTCGACTTGGCTCAACTCGTACTGGATCACGAAATCGCCGGCATGGTTTTGCATTCGCTCGAGGGGATCGTGGTCAATGACGAAACGCTGTCGGTGGATGTCATTCGGGAGTTAGGCATCGGTAAAGACTATATGTCCCATGAGAGTACCTATAAACATATGAAATCCCAATCCCAGGTTCAAATTATCGACCGCAGGATGCGTGAGGATTGGGAAATCGCCGGCAGTAAGGATGCATACAAACGAGCCCATGATAGAATGTTAGAAATTCTGGAAACCTATCAGCCTCCGCCATTGCCGGCAAATGTTTTGAATACCATTCAATCCATTGTTGAAGAGGCCGAAAAAGAGTTGGTGCGGTGATACCGACGGTTCGATGAGATCAAAAACTGGGTCGGTCGATAGGATACTGGATACTGGCAACCAGTAGCCAGTATCCAGCGTTTTGGTCCAAGTAAATTGGCCCGATTGTAATTCAAATAACGACAATCATTAACAACACTCAAACCAAAGGAGGTGTAGACTTGAGACGCAACTTGCACGCCGGTAAACGGCAAAGCGGGGGGCTGAACCTGAAAATTTTAACCGACGATGAGCTCGATGAGATCCATTTGGCCACCCTTGAAGTTCTGGAAGAAACCGGACTTCTTTTCGACGATGATGAGGCCCTGGAAGTCCTGGATGGCGGTGGAGCAATCATTGACAAAAAAAACAACATCGTAAAATTTCCCCCCTATGTGGTGGAAGATGCCATCCGCTCGGCACCTTCAAAACTTCTCCTGGCCGGACGAAACCCCAAAAATGACTTCGTTATGGAGAGCAACCGGGTCGGGTTTACCAATTTCGGCGAAGGGGTTTTTATTAATGACCCTTATACCGGTCAGCATCGGGAAACCACCAAGGCAGATGTCGCTGCCTCGGCCCTTCTGGCCGACTATTTGAGCGAAATCGATGTTTACGAACGGGCCGTGGGTGCCGCCGATGCGCCCGTGGAAACCGTCCAGCTGCACAATGCCGAAGCCTGGCTGCCGAATACATCCAAACATGGATTTATGGGGTCCGGCAACGGATATTTGACCAAAAAACTGGTGGAAATGGCGGCCGCCATTACCGGAGGCAAAGACAAGCTGCGGGAACGTCCGATCATTTCCTTTATCACCTGCCCCATCAGCCCGCTGCAACTGGTTGGCGAAAGCTGTGAAATCATCATGGAAACCGCCCGGGCCGGTTTGGCGGTAAACGTCTTATCCATGGCTATGGCCGGCGGCTCATCACCGGTAACCCTGGCGGGAACCCTGGTGGATCACAATGCGGAAATCCTGGGCGGCCTGATCCTCAGTCAACTCACAAGCAAGGGGGCCAAATTCATTTACGGGAGTTCCACCACCGCCATGGATCTGAGACTGGCGGCAGCATCCGTGGGCTCACCGGAATGTGCTTTGATCAATGCCGCCGTGGCCCAGATGTCGACCTACTATCTGCTGCCCAGCTGGGTCGCCGGTGGCTAGGGCGACAGCAAAACCTGTGATGCCCAGTCCGGTCATGAAAAAACCATTACAGGCCTCTTACCGGCGTTGGCAGGTGCCAACCTGATTTACGGCCTGGGGATGATCGAAATGGGCATGACTATTGATTACGGCCAAATGGTCATGGACAATGAGTTCGCCCGCATGATTAAGTATGTGGTGCAGGGAATTCCTGTGAATGATGAAACCCTGGCAGTCGATGTGATGAAAGAGATCGGGGTTGGAAAAGACTTTCTCTCGCATGAAAGCACCTACAAGCACATGCGGGCACAATCGCAGCCGAAATTAATCGACCGCCGCATGCGCGAAGATTGGCAGGCAGCCGGCGGGACGGATATTTACCAGCGGGCCCTGGAAGAAGCGAGATATATTCTGGAAAACCACAAGCCGGACCCGTTGCCCGATGATGTCCTATCCGCAATACGTTCCATCGTTGAAGAAGCGGAAGCAGAATTAGGTATACGCACTAAGTAGTTGATGCAGGAACTGGAATGGTGAAAATTATCCGTAGCATGTTCCATGTAAGTCTATTTGAGAGTAACTTTTCACTACTCCAGGCTGGAATTCTAAATTTCATATTATAAGGAGAGAATTGAAATGGATGCATTATTTGAGAAGATTGCGGAAAGGTTGATTGTCGGCAAGATAGACGAAGTCAAGGAACTTTCTCAGCAAGCCCTGGACCAGGGGGCGTCCCCCCGGGATATCATTGACAAAGGATTGCTGGCCGGAATGGATGTGGTCGGCAAGCGGTTTAAAGCCGGCGATATGTTTATCCCCGAGGTGCTGCTTTGCGCCCGCTGCATGCATGGGGCCATGGACATATTAAAACCGCTGCTGTCGGAAGCCGATTCTGCCGGCGTGGGCATCTATCTGATCGGCACGGTGGAAGGAGATTTGCATGACATCGGTAAAAATCTGGTGTCCATGATGCTCCAGGGCGCGGGCTTTGAAGTCATTGACCTGGGAACCAATATCACCCCACAGCAGTTTGTTGATGCCGTCAACGAGCACAAGCCTGCGCTCCTGGGCCTGTCGGCACTGCTGACGACCACCATGCCGAAAATGGTGGAAACGATTAACGCGCTCAAAGAGGCCGGCGTCCGCGATCAAGTCAAGATCATGGCCGGCGGGGCTCCGGTAACCCAGGCTTTTGTGGATGAAATCGGCGCGGATGCCTATGGTGCCAATGCCGCCTCCGCCACCGAAAAAGCCAAAGAGTTGATGGCTTGAGGTAGAGCCTGGGATGGTGAAAATCATGCGTTCGATCGCAATGTTTCTTCTGACAATTAATCCCACTTTTATTCCTCATAGATTTGGGATTTGGGAATTTAGATTTTGGATTTAAGGTATTCTGTCAATTTAATAAAACAGATAGAGCGCAGCGATACAACAAATCCGAAATCCCTCCGGGGCACAGGCCATTATGGCC
>CAMYLH010000067.1 GCA_947259065.1 uncultured Desulfobacterales bacterium | reverse complement strand
TAAAGGGCCGCGGTCCAACCGCTCATGCTGCCGTCACACATAAACTTGGTACCATAAAATCTCAGCCGGTCGTTTCCGAATCCGGCCCTGATGCCCAGCGCTTTCAACTCTTCGAGATAACCCGGAAGCTCCAGCATGGGGTTTCCTGGAATCATCATAGCCACCCGCAGCAGTAGTTTTTTTTCAGCCAGCAATTCCTGATAGGCAATCATTGATTCCCGATCCACCGCAGCATCATGAAACGAGGTTATGCCCCAGGCGGAAAGCTTCCGGCAGGCGGCGACCAGCCCTTCTTTGATTTGTCCGACCGTATATGGGGGCATTAGCGCTTTGACACACCCCTGGGCGGTTTCTCGCAACACGCCGGTCGGCTCGCCGCTATTCGGATCGCGGTCAAAGCGCCCCCCATCCGGGTCAATCGTGTCTTTGGTGATCTTTGCCAAATTCAAGCCCAAAGTGTTGATTACCGCCAAATGCCCGTCGGTGCGTCCGAGAAATACCGGATGGGCGGTTGTGGCTTTGTCTAGATCCCAACGCGTCGGGTGCCGGTGCTCTTTTAGGCGCTGGTCGTTATATCCGAACCCTTTCAGCCACTTCCCTTGAGGAAGCGTTTCTGCTTTCTCTCGAATGAGGTCAACGATCGCATCAATCGAGACAGCATCTCTCACGTCCACTTCAAAGCACAGCCTCAAACCGGCCATTGACGGATGGCAATGACTTTCAATAAATCCCGGTAATACGGTCTTGCCCTGCACGTCGATGATTTTGCTTTCCTTATTAAGCAATTCCTCGATGGTTTTGGTGGTCCCTACGTTAAGGATTCTTCCGCCTGCCACGGCTATGGCTTCAGCAGTGTCATCGTTGCTATTGAATGTGTTTACTTTGCCGTTGACCAAAGCAAAATCAATATTCATGATCCCTTCCCTTTTTTATTCGATTCTATTGCTTGGTAATTTTCAGCGTGACATCCCGGGGCAGTGCCAAACCGGCAACGACCTGGATTGCCTTGCAGACAGCTGCGGGCACGACACAAGCTTCGCAACACCCTTTTTGAACCAGAATGGATCTCGAAATTTCCAGGATAATGCTCTCCTTTTGAGGACTCAGTTCTTGATAGGCATCGATGGGGGTCTTCTCTTTAAAACGTGACGCCAGTTCTTTTATGGTGTCACATGAACTCACAATCTTTAATTCCACATTCATGCTGTCTTCTGTGTACGCCTTAATAACCGTCTTGAATCCGCAAATTCCCGCATCTACGTTTACCTTTGCTTCCATTGTTGAGTCTCCTTTTCTAAACAAAAAAATTGATTTTTATGTCATTTTCAGAGATAAAGCAACCATGACCCATAAAAGCAATGACAAAATCATCACCACAACCTGTTCCTATGACTGTGGCGGCCGATGCCTTTTAAAGGTGCATGTATCGGATGGCAGAATTACGCGAATCGGAACCGACACTCAGCGGGGGCCGGGGTTGAAAGCCTGTGTGCGAGGATTGTCCCAGAAGGACGTCGTATATTCGCCCGAACGCCTGACTAAACCTATAGAACGCGTTGGCCAACGGGGCAGCGGGCAATTTAAACCCATCTCCTGGGATGAAGCTCTGGATAAGATCGCCGCCGAACTCAAGCGGGTCAAAAATAGCTACGGACCCCATTCCATGTTCCTGATCAATTATTCCGGCAACCAAGCTGCCTTGCATGGTAACGGCCTAGCGGCGCAACGGTTTTTCAACCTCTATGGTGGATGCTGCGTCATCGGCGGCAACACCTCAATGGAAGCTGCCGTGTTTGCATCACAAACCACCTTGGGTTCCGGATTTACCGGAAACAGCCGTGACAATTTGCTTTACTCCAAATTAATTATTTTGTGGGGATGGAATCCGATGATCTCGCGATTCGGTCCGGATACGGCCTCCTACCTGGCCTTGGCTAAAAAAGCCGGTGCAAAAATAATCTGCGTCGATCCGCGCTTAAGTCCTTCGGCAAAAGCACTGGCTGCAAAGTGGATCGCCATTAAACCGGGAACCGATGCCGCCATGCTGATTGCCATGGCCTACGTGATGATCGATGAAGATCTTTATGATCATAAATTTGTCAAAACTCAGACCCATGGCTTTAATCGCTTTAAAACATATGTGATGGGAATTGAAGACGGAGTCCCCAAAACTCCGCGGTGGGCAGCCGGCATCACCGGTGTTTCTGAAGATGAGATCAAAGCACTCGCCGCGGGATATGCAACTGAAAAACCGGCGGCCTTGTATACCGGGTGGGCGCCAGGCCGCAGTGCCTTTGGTGAACAATTTCATCGCGCCGCAATCACATTGGCTGCTATGACCGGAAATATCGGCATCCAAGGCGGTCATGTCGCCGGCGGTACCGGTCGCATGGAATTGGGAGCGCTGGGTCAATCGTTTCCGGTAGCTCAACGCCCCAATCCGAAGATCCATATGAGTGAAATTTACGATGCGCTTTTGGAAGGTAAAACCGGTGGTTACGCCAGCGATATCAGGCTGGTATACATAGTCGGGTGCAACCTGTTAAATCAGTTTCAAAACACAAATAAAGGTGCGCGTGCACTTAAAATGCCGGAATTCATTGTCGCCCACGAACTTTTTATGACCCCCACAGCACGATATGCGGATATAGTTATACCGGTTACCCATTTTCTGGAAGAGGAAGATATCGGTCAGCCTTGGACGGGAGGTCCATATAATATTTATATGAACCAGGCCATTGCGCCTTTGCCGGAAACCCGTTCCGACCTGGCGATCTTTTCAGAGCTGGCCGCACGACTTGGCCTGGAAAATTATAATTCCAAATCTAACGAGGCATATCTCAAAGAAATAGTGGACAACACTCCGGGGCTTCCGGAATATGAAAAATTCAAGCAGCAGGATGACCATCGTAACATGTTAAAGCAAACCTGGGTCGCATTCCGCCGGCAGATAGAAGATCCGGCAAAACACCGCTTCCCGACGCCGTCCGGGAAGATCGAAATTTTTAGCAGCGAGATCGCTGAGATGGGCAACGATCGGATCCCGGCCATCCCCACGTATATCGAGCCCTGGGAAGGCCCGAAAGATATCCGTGCTGAGGAATATCCCATCCAGCTGGTCAGCCCCCATGCCAAAACCAGGGTTAATTCCCAGTTTGATAACATCCCCCGATTAAAAGATAAAGGCGATGATACCCTCTGGATAAACACCGAGGACGCCCGCCATCGCGGTATTTCCAATGGAGATCGGGTCACCGCTTACAATGATCGCGGTCGGCTGCGCACAGTTGCAAATGTGACCGAACGAATCATGCCGGGAGTGGCCGGCCTTGATGCAGGTGCCTGGTATCGGCCGGATGAGAATGGCATTGATGACGGCGGCTGCGTCAATGTGCTCACAAATGATGAAAAGTCACCCTGCGGCGCTTTTGCCTGCAACAGTTGTTTGGTGCAAATTCGGTTATCGACAGGGTGTTGAACTGGTTGGTAGGACGCATTTCATGCAAGGATGGCGTCGATGTTGCCGTACTGTTTAACTGATTTTGTTAATAAGCTCCGAGATCGCCGCTTTCGAAAATCCTCTCCCATAAAGAAATCTATAAATTTTATCTTTCCTTTTTATTGCATCCTTTTCTCGATCGAAACGTCTGGCTAGCTTTTGATAAATTTTCTCGGCGCTCAGGCACTCATCGGCATCCGAAATGCTTTTGGAAAGGACGGTCTGTGCGTGTTCGCCGTGCAGTCCTTTGGAATTTAATTCGAATTGAATTCGTTTGCGGCCGTATCCTTTTCTTTGCAGCTGCCGGATGAAGACCTGGGTCGTTCGTTCATCATCTATATAATCGAACCGTTCACATTCCAAAATAACTTTATCGATAATTTCTCCGGCATAACCCCGCGCCTTTAGTTTCTGTGAAAGCTCGTGTTTTGAATGGTCCCTTCGTGTCAGGATTCGCAGCGCCGTATTCAACGCTTTTCGATAAGACTCATTTGAATTATTCTGCATATCGATGATCACCGGATGTGGGTTAAATTCGAAATCCTCTTTTGAATTTCATCAATGTTCCGTGAAATCAAGAATAAAATTTCAAATCGACAGAAGTGCCGCCGTTTCATTGGCTTAACGCATATGGATACGAGCACGAATAATGGCGAGATCAACGATGGGGAAGTTTAATATAAATTGATTCTTTAATAGAGGATCAAAAAGGAAAAGTGCCGGTGAGAAACAGTGATCTTCAGAAGCCGTCAGTCATGGGATCAATGCAAGCCTTGCCAGGCTCCGAGATTGCAGCTTAGCTCCGAGTGTCTATTCGGCCAGATCGGGTGCAGTAATTTTCTGAATCGCCGCAGAAACTGAAATTTCAAGCCACTATGTGTGTAGTTCCGTATAAAATATTTTAAACGGGCTTTTTGAACCGGCCTCAGGTTGCTGAACCTTAGGTTGTATCGCCGGCCATTTATCATATTGGAGACGTCCCCGGGGAACGCTCTGAAGCTTGTGATGATTTCGAAGGAAAGGCTATCCAGATAAAAACTGCAGTCCGCCACCATGATTTCCAATTTTGGAGAATGGTTCACCCATTTAGCTCCGCCATCCACATAGATACCAAGCCCACCCATGGCAATGTCCAAGATCGGAACCAGTTTGACAGGCTCCGGATTGATTACCGCAAAGGCAATATCCTGAACTTTAAATCGCCGGTGTTTACGTCGTTCGGTCTGCATATATCTCACCCCCTTGTTGCATAAGATTGAATTACGATTTCTCGATTTGTATTGATTTTTTTCATTTCGGAAAATCCGGCTATCCCAATTATGCAGATCGTTAAAAACAGAGTAATGAATATACTATAAATAGTGCCACAATGTGGCCATGTCAAGAATCCGGGTATAAATAGTAGCGTGGGATATTGCTCGGACGTAATATTTTTTGGAATAGACGCTTACAGCGACTATGGGTAACCAGGACAATCAATATGAATCAAATGATTTCCTATTTTTTAAGGATAGAACATCAAACAACGAGTAATAATGCCAAACATCGGCAGCCAATTCCGATTTGGCATAATCAAACGCCAAAATTCTTTTTTATGCAAAATTGAAACAGCCAGATCCGGACGAGACATATCAAAAAAATCTAAAGTCTTCCCCGTAAGTACCGATAACATAAATGAAAACAAATTTGACAGTAATAGGATATTGAGTTAAGCTTAGTAACAGAAATTCTGTTGAAGGAGAAGCGATCATGGAAATAAACGGAAACCAGGGCATCGGCGTTGATGCCTACCTGAATCAGGTTCAAGATAAAAATAAAGCCGGGACTTCTGACAACCAAGCGGAAAAGACGGGAGTGAAGGCGGATACAGTTGTGATTTCAGACGCGGCCAAAAGAGTCCAGGAGGCTCGAAGGCAGTTGGACGATGTTCCCGACGTTCGAGAAGATAAAGTGTCAGAGCTAAGAAGCCAAATTCAAAACGGAACTTACGAGATAAACGCGGATAAAATTGCGGATAAAATGATAAAAGAAAGCCTTCTTAACGATGCCTTAAAATAAATATCTGCTTTTAAGAACTAATTTCAAAAATCTAATATAAACGAAATCCCGGGATTTTCCCGGGATTTTTTTTTGCCATCTCATTGGCTGCTGCTGTCGGGCCAAATGTTACAGCGGGTTGATAAGGTTAATGGATATCGCAAACCAGGCAGTAGGCATAAACCCCCTGAGGATCATTTAATTCTAGTATGGTTTCCAATTCGGGACCTAAGTTTTTAAAAAACCGAACTGCTGGGTGGGCCGCACGTCCCAGTATATTATTTACAGAACCGGCCAGAAATCGATTAAGTCGCTTGACCAATTTTTCCCTGGCTGTCAAGGGCTGTTCAATATAGATAACATCATAATCCTTCAGGTTCGCCATGTTTGCCGCCGACCGTATAGCATCCTGCAGATTGCCGAATTGGTCGACCAGCCCCAGTTCTTTGGCCATCTTGCCCGACCACACCCTGCCCTGGGCAATTTTTTCAACATCCTGGAGAGTTAGATTTCTCCCCTCAGATACCGTTTTGATGAAGCGCTGATAATTGTGTTTGATGACTTGTTCCATTGAATCCGCAATGATCGGATTGAGAGGACGATTTGTATCAAGGGCATCGGCCACGCGAGTGGTCCCCACGCCGTCATTATGAACGCCCAGATAATCAAGGCTTTTTTCAAATGTTGCGAAGGCACTGTAAATTCCAATGGAGCCGGTAATTGTCGTAGGGGCTGCCCAGATTTCATCGGCTGCTGAGGCAATCCAATACCCGCCGGATGCGGCAATCGAGCTCATGGATACAATCACCGGTTTACCGGACTGGCGGGTAAGTTCAATTTCTCTGCGAATAATTTCAGAAGCCAGCGCGCTGCCTCCGGGGCTGTCGATTTGAAGGATCAACGCCTTGACCTCATCATCCAGGCGCGCTTGCCGAATTAGATCCGTCAGGGTGTCGCCGCCGATTTTGCCAGTCGGCTGAACACCGTCCAGGATAATACCTTTTGCAACGATAACGCCCACCTTTGAGGTGTCTTTACGGTTCCGGTCACGTTGCGGTTGTATATCTACCAGGTAATCATCGAATTGAATCTGATTTATGGTCTTCTCATCCTCGTCTTCACCCACTAAGGCAATCAGCTCTTTTCTGAACTCATCTCTGGTTTTAAGGGCATCCACCAAACCATGATCCAGTGCAAGCTGGGCCGTGTCGCCTTTGACCAGGGACAGATTTTCGGATACATTGTTAATATAGTTGTCGACAGCCTCGGGTGGCAATTCACGCAATTCGGCAATACTTGCTGTGTAGGCATCCCACAAAACACTCAACCACGACAAATTGGCCTCTTTGGCATACTCTGACATATCATCCCGCAGGAAAGGTTCCAGGGCCGATTTGTAGGTGCCGACTCTAAACACGTGGAACTGAATCATCAATTTTTCCAAAGCGGTTTTGAAATAATTGCGATAGATACCAAACCCGGTAAGAGCCACGCCTCCCATGGGATGTAGATATAAATGATCGGCATGGGCGGCCAGATAATACTGTTGTTGCCCGTAATAATCGCCGGTGGCATATATGGGTTTAGCGCCGGTTTTAAAACGTTTGAGCGCCTTGCCGATATCGGCAAGCTTGCTGGGTGCAGCACTGCGCATATCGTGCAAATCAAGCACCAGTGCTTTTACGCGTTGATCGTCTTTAGCATGGTCAATTACATCGATTATATCTTTGAGCAAAGTTTCTTCACGGCCCGCCTCGCCCATCAACCGACTGGAAAGCACGGTTTCCGTTTTCTGAATAACAATTTCACCTTGCGGCGACAAAATCAGTGCCGCTTTATCGGGAAGATCTTTTTTGCCGTCGTAAAAAAAGATTGATAAAAATAGGATGATCAGTACCAAAAAGATTAAATTCCCAACGATAACCCGACAAACCGAGAGGCCTTGCCATAAACCTGTGATTAAATAGCGGAAGGCCTTAAATAATGATTTCATAACCTGACACCTAATTTTATAGTTTAACCGGGGTAAATTCGTGGTGAATATATGGCTTCGGTGAAGCCAAAAAATGTAGAAGAAATAGAATCCAATGTACTATGCTTAATCAACAATTCCTGAATCACCCGTCCAATCCGAGTTTATCCGCGTCCTATT
>CAMYLH010000066.1 GCA_947259065.1 uncultured Desulfobacterales bacterium | reverse complement strand
CGCAACAAAACTGAGCGCCGCCACAAAACGTTCCAATTGAGCAGCAGTATCATAAAGGGCGTACTCACACCGGCCGGATAGCTTGTCGCTATGGGCATAAAGGCATGCCAATCCGCGTCCTTCACCCGGAGTTACGTCCTTGCAATAGGTTGTAAGCTCTGTTTTACATCCTTCAACTACGTTTTGGACCAGGTCATCACCGGCCTGAGACTGAACAGATACGCATAAAAACGAAATTACGAGTGAAGCTGTTACAATAAATCCTATTCTTTTCATTTTTCATTCTCCTGTTTTGTTTGTGTTTTATATTGCCATAAGCAGCAATTAATCTTCGAGTCACTATGGTCAAAGTTGATAGTCTTCTTTTCAACCGATAATTTCAGAGGTGTTATGGTTAAAGAGTGTTAGCGAGACACTTTCCTCATTATATTTAAGCCGTTCCAGCTGAAGAATGGAATCGCCTGAAAGGAGGGAAACTGACATCACCCGAATGGGGGAGGAGTTCTGGGACATGGGGACTTGGGGACTAAGGGTTTTGGAAAACAGGGGAGTTGAATATCGAATATCGAATACGAAATGTCGAATGATGAACGGGAGTTGGGGCTTGGAGACTCAGGGACATGGAGAGTTTGAAATATTTACTGGTGGCGAGCTAAAAACTATATATCTCCAATTACAAATCGGGGATCAAGATTTATTAAGAATTGTTCGCAAGGGATGCAAAGTATGCCCTTTATGTGGAGTTTATCTTTACCCCTGTAAAGCAGACAAGCTTTCGCTTCTGGATAATCCTCTTTGAAACTCAGTAAACTTTTAAGCATTTTAGTTTGAATTTTAGCTGAATTCTTTACCTCAATGGCTAAAAATATCTCCGGACCGTATAAAACAAAATCCACTTCATTTCCGGATTTGGTTCTCCAAAAATAAAGATTACTGTTGTTTTCTCTGTACGCAGCCCAGGCTCGAAGATGTTGTGCAACAAGACCTTCCAATGCTGCCCCGTCAATCTCGCTTGGACTGTCAAGTGGTCCAGCTGGCCGCAGGGACCGAAAAACGCCTGCATCAAAATAATAAAATTTGGGATGTGAAGTTAAATGGCGCTTGGCTCTCTTTGAAAAAATGGGTACTTTAAATGACAATAACAGGTCTTCTAATACTGCCACATATCCTTCTACGGTTTTCCGCTTTACCTGACACTCTCTGCCTATTTCAGCAAGGCTTAACACTGAACCGTGAGAAAAACTAATGGCTTCAAGAAAACGGCTGAAATTTCCAATATTTCTCACAAGCCCTTCCATTTGAACTTCTTCTTTCAAATAAAGAGCAGCATATGAACTGATTGTTTCAAGAGGGTTGAGAGACTTAATCACTAATGGAACAAGACCGCTGGAGAGTGCCTCATGCAATAAAAAAGATTCCCCTAATTCTGACGCCATAAAAGGATGCATTGTCTTAACAATTGCCCGACCGGCAAGGAGGTCCACTCCAGCTTTTTTTAATTTTCTGGCACTGGATCCCGTGAGAATAAATTGAATGTCCTTTCGGTTTTCAATAACTTGATGCACAACATCCAACAATGCAGGCACTTTTTGTATTTCATCAATTATTATAATAGTACCTTTATTCTGGGCATTTGCTAACTCCGTCAGACGTTCAGGCAATGCAGAATATGTTCTAAAAATATCAGGTGCGAGAAGATCAATGTACAATGCTTTAGGATACTGTTGTTTGAGCCAGGTTGACTTGCCAGTTCCACGCGGCCCAAACAGGAAATAACTTTGGGAGGAGCCTGTAAAAAATCGAGACACTAGTTCCATTTATGCTTCCTTTTCGGAGTTTACGTTGCCATAATTATAAAAAGATTGTTAGCTACTGTCAATGACCACGACAAGAAAAATAAAGTGAAATGAATACCTGATTACAAATGAATCTCCTCCCGCAGAACGGGAGGGCTCAAGAAAACCCTGGAAGAGAGCGAAGATCATTAACTATTTAGAACCGAAATCGGAATTACATGGCGTCCTTAAAGCGCTTCTTCACCACGGAAGAATATACATAATCGATCATGGTCAGATAATCGTATACCGGCAAGTTCACAGCCTGCTGAACATCTTTGCCGTAGGGCGGAAGCATGCTGCATTCCAGCAAAATCGACCTGACCGCGGGATTGCCGGCTGTCAACTCTTTTGCAATCCCCACGACTTCTTGCCGTATCCTGTCACTGTCCAAAAAGCCGATTTCATCAAAGACGGCTTCTTTGAAATGCCTTGAATCTTCCAGCCCGAAAATGACCACGGGGTCATCTTTGACGCCGATTTTTTTGAAAACATCCGGTGTCAGCGACCTGGAATTTGCTGTTATGATACCGATTTTGGCATCTTCGGGGAGTGTGGCTGCGATGAATGGAATTTGCAAAAGGCTTGATAGAAAAACAGGGACGTTGACAGACGCTTTGACTTCTTTTTGGTAAATGGCCATAAATCCGCAGTCGCCGGTGATGGCCTTGACACCTTGACGTTCCAATTCCCTGGCCCCTGCGATCATTTTTTCTACAAAACCAAGGTCGTGGTCAAATATTCGCTCCACAGTAAGACCGTCGATCCGTTTGAATCTGACCGGATATTGATAGCTGGCGGCATTGCCGACATCTCCGTAAATAAAGGGTGAGAAGGTGTCCAGTAAAAGAATGCCGATGGCTTCACCATAGGAAGTTTGTCCTTTGACCGCTTTAAATATCATGGCGCGTTGTCCTTTCCCGGCTGTGATCCCGTTATCCGGGTTCGTCTCTTACTAATGCGGCAATAATTAATTAGACATTTTTTATTAAAATTTAATAGTCACCGCCCCGATGAAATAAGTGCAACAGAGATTTCATTGGGCAGGCAGAGCCACAAAGTACGCAGAGAATATTAACTTTCTGCCCTTGTTCACATCCCGCTGCTTTTTAGCAGGGCTCAGCAGAAAGTTAAAAGAAAAATTCCTCCGCGATCTCCCACCGGGGCGTAGGCTATTCCCTACGGGCCGGAGGCTGCGACTCGAGCGAAGCGGGCGGTGAATGAATGTCTAAACGATAATGAACTCCTTAGTAAAAGTTATCAACCATTTTGCGGCAGAAACATAAATCCGAAATTCTAATTTCGTGCTTCGAAATTCCGGTTTATCCGGCTCAGGTGATCTGAAACAGTTTACGGGGAAAATCGGCAAAGGTTTCACAGCCGCCTTCGGTAACCCGAAAGGATTCGCTGCACTCAAATCCGTAGTTGTCCATCCACATGCCCAGAATCATGTGAAATGTCATATTCGGCGCCAGAACTGTTTTGTCCCCTGGACGCAGGCTGGCGGTATGCTCACCCCAGTCGGGCGGGTAATTGAGGCCCATGGAATAACCAATGCGTGATTCTTTCTCCAACCCGGCTTTGGCAATGTGCTTGCGCCAGACCCGCTCGACATCCTCGCAACGCATACCCGGCTTGATTGCCTCGAGAGCCAGATTAAGCCCTTCCACTGTGTGATCAGCTAAACGGGAAAGCTTTTGCGGCGGATTTTTGCCCAGGTACGCGGTACGGGCTAGCGGAGCGTGATAACGATGGCGGCAGGCTGCCAGTTCCAGGTTCACCATCTGTTCGCTTTTGTAGGGTTCGTCGGTCCAGGTGAGGTGTGGTGCCGAGGTTTTTTCTCCCGTGGGCATCATTGGCACGATGGCGGGATAATCCCCACCGAATTCTGAAGTACCGGACATCTGGGTCTGATAAACAGCGGCTACGACGTCGCATTCCCGAACTCCAGGCGAAAGCTTATCCAGAGCGGTTTGCATGACCTTTTCGGAGATTTTGCCGGCCTGTTTCATGTACTCGATTTCCCGGCCGGACTTGATAACCCGTACCCAGGAAACCAGCAAATTACCATCTTTAAAGTTTGCCTCAGGCAGGTCTTTTTGGAGTTCAACAAATCCCCGGGCGCTAAAATAGTAGGCATCCATTTCCAGGCCGATGGACTTTTTGTGCCATCCCCGGTGTTTGATTTCGCCGGCCACAAAGTTCATGGGGTGCTTGACGGTGGACTGAACGTAATCATCCGGATAACCAATGATGTTATCCCCGGATAAAAACGTGGTGTGGCGGGCCCCGTTGGCGTCCATACCGCGTCCGATCCAGAAGGGCTGCTCTTCGTCCAATGAAACGACGGCGGCCTGGGGGACGTAAAAAGACCAACCGTCATAACCGGTCAGGTAGTTCATGTTGGCCGGATCGCAGACGATCAGCACATCGATGCCGGCATCTGTCATCCGCGATTTGGTCTTGCGGATTCGCTCAAGGTATTCTTCCGTCTGAAATAAGGCCATCATCCTCTCCTTTCAATTTTAAATATTCAATAGTCATTTCCGGCTTGTCAGGACTTCAGTGCTTCGATGCCGCGCCGGATGCGGGCGATACCCTCCTTTAACTGCCCTATACTTGCTGCAAAAGAGAGGCGCACATAACCTTCCCCCGATTGGCCGAATATGCTCCCCGGTACAACGGCCACCTGATGTTCCTTGACGAGATATCTGGCGAATTCCCATGAAGAGAGCCCAAAGGATGAAATATTCGGAAAAGCGTAAAACGTCGATTCCGGGTTTAGGCATTGAATTCCGTCGATGGCATTTAAGCCTTCATGAACGATCCGTCGCCTTTTATCATATGTGTTCACCATTTCGCGAACACAGTCCTGGGGCGCCTCGATGGCGGCCAGCGCAGCCCGCTGCGCCACCGCAGTAACACCGGAGACCATATGCTCCATCAGCTTTTCCATCTCATCGATAACTGCCGGCGGAGCGACGGTATACCCGACACGCCATCCCGTCATGGCGTAAGACTTGGAAAGGGTAAAAGCCGATATGGTCCGCTGGGCCATCCCATCAAACGATCCGATGCTGAGGTGCTGATTCCCATCGAACAGAATATGTTCGTAGGGTTCATCCGAGAGGACGATGAGGTCATGTTCCATCGCCAGCTGGGCAATGGCTCGCAGGATGTTTGCATCAAAGATGGCTCCCGTGGGATTGGAGGGGGTGTTGATGATCATTAACTTGGTCTTATCTGTGATGGCGGCCTTGATATCGTCCGGATCGACTTTGAAGCGGTTGGATTCTCGGGCGGGTACCGGTACGGGGACACCACCGAAAAGGCGAATTTGGGAGTAGTAATCGTATCCGGGATCGATGACGATCACCTCATCGCCTTTGTTTAATAGATGCAGACAGGTATTAAAGATTACCTGCATGGCACCGACGGCGACATATATGTCGGTATCAGGGTCGGCAATAATGTTGTTTTCCCGTTGGAGTTTTCGGGCGATGGCCTGCCTCAGATCTTCAAATCCTTTTGCCGGCGGATAGCGGGTATACCCATCGTCCAGGGCCTTTTTGGCGGCATCTCTGATAAATTCAGGCGTATCAAAATCGGGTTGACCGATCCCGAGATTTACGACATCGGGGGTCTCGTCGGCCAGGGCGAACATGATGCGGATGCCCGACCACTCAACCTCATGGGTGCGGCTGGACAGGTGTTTGTCGAATTTCATTGGCAGTCCTCAAAGCTTCGTTTATCGTAACCGTTCAGCCACTTAGACACCAAGTCACAAAGAACAGATAATGATTTCATAACAATACATATAAGCGTTGAAGTCATCTCAATAATATGCAGATGCTGCTTTTCCTTTTTGTAAATATTTTTAAACTCACCAAGCATCTTAGTATCTTTGTGCCTTTGTGGCTAAACAAAAAAAACTGCGGGTTTGCTTTAATATTCCACTTCTCAAACGGCCACCGGCAGCACCAGGTCATCGGGACGTTGAGCTGAAGACTTGATCTCGGGTGCGTGCCGTTCCATGATTTCCGACACGATAGCGGCGAGCTTTACTTTTTCCCGAATTAAATTCCGGTGAAAGTCTTCGGTGACCCAGGGCTTGTAGATGTCTCCCTCCGAAGTCCCAGGTTCGAATTTAAAATAACAAGGAGAAGCAATCCGCGCGATTTCGGGTGTCTCGTATGCCCTGAACATGCCCCCGAAAGAATCGACAATGATGATGTAGACATCCAGCGTCAGATCCACCGCTTTACGAATACCTCCCAGGATCGGCAGCGATACATCCGATATGGGGTTCATCGAGTTGGCTCCCATGGATTCAATTACCTTTGCACCCGCCGCACTACAATATCCGCCGAAGACCGAAAATTTGAAAATCGTTTCCGGCGGGACAAGACCTTCGGCACGCATCTTGTTCAAAATAAACAGCACGCCCTCGTCATAGACTAAAAAGCCGCGGTGGCCTGCCTCGATGCTGCGCATGACGTCGGCAATATGATATGAGATATTGTCTGAGCCCCTCAGCCGAAATCCCTGCATGGCACCTTCCGAGGTGGATATTTCCTTGGATCCGGTATCCCAACCCTTTCGGTGGCCGACGGTCATGATCATTTCGATCCCCTCGTCCCGGGCCATCTGGGCCATGGCTTTCAGTTCCTCAAAATCACAATAGGTGGAACCGCCCACCGCCGCAATGGTGCGGTGAATCGATAGGTTTCGTTTGTAGGCTTCGTCGATCATGGCCTCCATAGTGGATGCCCTTTCGACACCGGCGATTTCAATGCGGTAGTTGGCGCCGTCGGGAAAGGTTTTGGTTGAAGTCGGCAGATCATAGGCATCCCGGCCGGGGATGCCTTCTTTTTCCATAAAATCGCGAATCTTGTTCAAAACACCAGACATGATTTTTTCTCCTTTGCTATGTCCTTTTAGAAATAATGGTTTCCCATTTTCCCAGACAAACTCTGGCAGATTTTTTTAAGCTCCCGCTGGATCTCTTCAATTCTTTTGCTGCCCATTCTGATGGAAGGCCCAGAAATACTGATTGCATAAAGTGCCTGACCGCTGTGATTAAACAAGGGCGCACCAACACATCTCAGGCCAACGGACAATTCTTCGTCATCAATGGAGCAACCATTTTCTTTTATATGCATTAACTCCTCCTTCAGCTTATCTTTCGAAATCACTGTATTCGGAGTAAAGGGTGTTAACTCTAATTCTTGAAGATATTCTTCCAATTGCGTGTCGGGGAGAAAAGCTAAAATCGCCTTACCTAAACTAGTGCAGTACGCAGGCTCTCCTCCGCCAATACCTGCATCCATTCTTAAAATCTCAGTGCTGTCTATTTTGTCTATGGTTAAAACTTCCTCGCCATTAAAATATCCCAGGTTGATGGTTTCATTGAATTTAGCAGAGAGCTCCTGCAAAAAAGGACGGGCGATTTTTCGGATCTCAAATCGGTCCAACACCTTCATGCCGAGTTCAATCACCTTAGAAGTCAGATAATACCGCGAGCTTTCATCTTTGTCGGCGTAACCAAGTTCTTTGAGTGTCGACAAAAATCGATGACTGCCGGCGCGATTGATATTCATGATTTTGGCGACCTGGGTGACCGTTAAGGCCTCATTATCGGAAAGAAGTTCTAAAATATGCAGTCCTTTGGCCAATGAACGGATAAAAAAATACTTATCTTCACTCTGCATCAAAACACTTTCCCGATCTTGATCTATAAAGTCCATTTTGGCCGGAATCACCCATTATTAGCTGGTATTTTAACTCAATCTAAAGTTCATTATATGTGACGTACATTTTTTATATGTGACATTTATCATATTTAATTAATATTTTTGTCAATGATTTTCTTAAATATTATCAATTTTTATATTATATTGAAATGATAGCAGATATTAATATTGCATTTTTTTATTATTAAGAACAC
>CAMYLH010000065.1 GCA_947259065.1 uncultured Desulfobacterales bacterium | reverse complement strand
TGCAGAGATGAATACCCCAACCCACCTGGCAACCTCGGCCAATGAAACCCCATAGATGCTGTTTTTGGTGCCGGCTGACAGCTTTGCCAGACGCTTTACAAAATTTTTACGGTCGGCAACATCGTTGACAATTCTGCGTTTTTCGATTCCTCGCACCATGACATGATGCAAAGCACCAGGTGCATCCAATCAGGTGCTACGCGGCATCGTTTCTCTGCTGTCCTAACCTCTTAATCAATTGCACAACACAAATAAGTCAATTCAGTCACCCACGTCCTATAATATTCTCTGGCTTTGGTGTACTTATAACCCTTTTCCTGGAGAACCAGATCAGGATTTGGGCCGGTATCTACGGTTTTAATCGATAGCAGCCGGGTAGATTTGGGGTCATAGCCTTAGGTGGTGGCGGTCATGTTGCCGTCATGGTAAATGTAGCCGATCTTGCCGCTGGGCGTATGGGACTCGAACGCTAAGAATTCACTACCATCCGTTATCCCGACAGCCGTATGCAGCAAACCACTTGCGGGATGATGGTCGTAATTCACCGGATAGTCATAAAGCTATAAAATTTAAAATTTGCTTCATTAAACTTGAAATAAAAAAGCGAAAGTGATAATGTGCCTCCTTTTGATAAAATAATGGCGGGCTGTGCAATAATAACAGAATATCCAGTGAGTTGACGAGCGTTGGGCAGCAGCGCAGCCAGCCTGAACAACCAGGGAGTTGCCATGATTGAAGGAACGATTTTTATGTTGGGATTGGGAGCGGTCTGCGGCATCGTGCTGGGAGCCGCTTCACGAATATTTTATGTATGGGAAGACCCACGTATCGCACAGGTGGAATCGTGTTTTGCCGGTGCCAACTGCGGTGGATGCGGTTATGCCGGCTGTTCCGCAGCGGCGGTGGCCGTGGTGGCCGGTAAGGCACTGCCCAGTGTCTGCATCGTGGGGGGCCCTGAATCCGCCCAATCGGCGGCCGGGGTCATGGGGATGGAAGTCGGGATGGCGGAGCCGGTTAAATCCTATAATACCTGTACCGGCGGTGACCGGGCTGAGAATAAATTCCTGTATGCCGGTGTCAACACCTGCCGCGCCCAGGCCACCCTGTTCGGCGGCCAGCGCGATTGCAGCGTCGGTTGCCTGGGATTCGGCGATTGCGTGCGCGCCTGCCAGTTTGATGCCTTAAAGATGGGTCCGTTGGGCTACCCGGTGGTGAACAAGGATAAATGCGTCGGCTGCGGCATTTGTGAGCAGATCTGTCCCAAGTCGGTAATGGAAGTCAGGACCGCCTCCCAGCGTATTATGCATTTCAACCAGCGTGATGATCGTCTGGCCCCTTGCCGGCAAACCTGCCCCGCGGAAATCGACATTCCCAAATACATCGGTCAAATCAGAGAGGGCGACTATACCGGCGCCGTCGACACCATCCGGGAACGCAATCCTCTGCTGCTGGCCTGCGGCCGGGTCTGCCCGCATCCGTGCGAAGTCAATTGCAGGCGCGCCATCGAA
Source organism: uncultured Desulfobacterales bacterium (assembly GCA_947259065.1). Classification (GTDB taxonomy): domain Bacteria; phylum Desulfobacterota; class Desulfobacteria; order Desulfobacterales; family JAFDCJ01; genus JAFDCJ01. Next base: position 6,373 of record CAMYLH010000065.1, on the reverse strand, counting down.
GACGATCCTGTATCCATCAACCAGCTGAAACGCTTTGCCGCTGATTTTGAAATGAATTCCGGTAAATGGTTGCCGGTTTCATTGGCTCCCTTGACGGGTAAACGGGTGGCGGTCGTCGGTGGCGGGCCGGCCGGGCTCACTTGTGCGTTTTTTCTGCGAAGACTGGGCCACGAGGTCACCATTTATGAAGCCATGCCGAAACTGGGCGGGATGCTGCGCTACGGTATCCCCGAATACCGGCTTCCCAAAAAGGTGCTGGACTGGGAAATCGAAGGTATCCTCAACCTGGGTATTGAGAGCAGGACCGGTATGAAATTCGGCAGGGATTTTGATCTGGACACTCTGGACAGCGAGGACTTTGACGCCGTTTTCATGGGCATCGGCGCCTGGAAAGATTCATCCTTGCGGGTGGAAGGGGAACAGCTGCAAGGATGCTACACCGGGATTGATTTTCTTTCGCGCCTGGCCGGCGGCGAACCCATCCCGACCGGCCGATCCGCGGTTATTATCGGCGGCGGCAACACCGCCATTGACTGCACGCGCAATTTGATCCGGCTGGGAGTAAAAGAGGTTAACCTGGTGTATCGGCGCACACGCAATGAAATGCCGGCCAATCCGGTTGAAATTGAAGCGGCCGAAGCGGAAGGAGTCAAGTTCCAATTTCTGGCCGCACCGGTTCGGGTCGTCGGAGATGAAGACGGCGTCACCACCCACCTTGAGTATTTAAAAATGGAACTGGGTGAGCCGGATGCCAGCGGAAGGCGAAGACCGGTGCCGATCGAAGGCTCCGAGTCGTTGATTGAAACCGACATGGTGATCACGGCCATCGGCCAATCGCCGGATATCTCCTTTATCGAAAGCATGCAGCAGCAACTGGCGGAGTTGAAAACAACCCGCTGGAACACCTTCGAAGTCGATCCGGCAACCCTGCAAAGCAGCATTCCATACCTGTTCGCAGCTGGCGATGCCGCCACCGGCCCGAGTCTGGTGGTGGACGCTATTGGCGGCGGCCGGCGCGCCGCCCGATCGATTCACCAGTTTGTCATGGACCAGCCGATTGTCGCCGATCCGCTGGAGTTGCAGAAGGACCTGATCGCCGAAACCCTGTTCGACCAGGTGTTGGGCGTCGTTAAGACCCCGAGAGCCCCCATGCCGGAGCTGCCGGTGGCCGAGCGGATCCAGTCATTTGTCGAAGCGGACCAGGTCCTTAGCGAACAGGCGGCTCTCGGAGAAAGCAGTCGCTGTCTGAATTGCTGCCTTACCTGTTACAACCCGGATAAGGCCTTCGGTCAGATCGAAGTGATCAAGGATGTTAGCAGGGAAACTGAAGTGGCGTGATCCGTTCTGGTTTGCAGGGTTCCGTCATTTAAATAAGTAGTTGACTAATTTTATAAAAATCACCTACTTAATGAAAATCATGAAAATTTGGGATTTTATTGTCTTATAAAACCTTCTAATGCAACTGGTTAAGAATTTACTTTGATGTTACCCTGGTCTGGTATGCTGTCGTATTGTTTTCAGGATCAAGCTTTGATATGCAGTAAAATAGAAGAAACCTAAAAGCTTGCAGCCCGTTGATGACCGTGATATTCACACCCGGCTAAAAATAGCTTGAAAGGTTTGCAGCATTATGGTAGTCGAACCTTGTTTTTTAGTGCGATGGGCTTCCGGTAAAATTTAACACGCAATAAGGTGCGGATAAGCTATGTTCTCAAAAATTGAGTTGAAGCTGGCCTATGGCCTGGCAATTTCTTTCCTGTTTGTGGGTGCATTGTGTTACGCGGCGTTTCCCGTCAAAACGCCTGACGAACCGGTACGATTGATGTTTAATGTTACGGCGGGCAAGGTATTGTTCGATCACAAGACCCACCACGCCGACAACGGCTACGGGATATCATGCGGTGATTGCCATCATACCCTTGAAGAGGATGAGTATGCCGATGCGCAGTCATGTAGTGAATGCCATGACCCCGATGAAGGCGATGAAGAAACCCCCAAACGCGCCGATGCCTTTCATCAGCAGTGCACCGGCTGTCACGAAGGGTATGGCGCCGGTCCGCTCGAAAAAGATTGTTCCGCTTGTCATGTCATGTAAACCATTAGAACAAGGCGTCTGCCGTCTTTTAAGCGCAACGGCTAAATTTTGCAGTATCACAAAAAGGTTAGGTTATGCTAAAAAAATCGTTCTTCGGTTTATCTCCCTCTCGTATAGCGTATGAACTGCTGCCCGCGCGGCAGCCGGAGCCTGACAAGGTGATGCCGTCCAAAAAGGTCATCCTGTTTCATGGCAAAAACGGCAATCAAAACGCCCCGGCATCATTTCAGACCGGTGATAAGGTCAAGACCGGTCAAAAAATATCCCTTTTCGCCGATGATCCGGCTTATGTTATTTCAAGTGTCACCGGAACCATAACCTCCATAGCACCACATACCGGTGATTTCGGAAAATCCTACAGCGCCATCACCGTCAATATCGCTGAAAATGAGGTTATCGACGATCAGTTTAAAAAGAAAATCCAACCCCCCGATTTAGCCGGGGCCGTCGAATTTCTTTCCTTTGCGCCCGGCAATCCGCCGCTGTCTGCTTTATCTGATCCCGAAACCGAAATTCATACCATCGTAATTATAGGAGCCGACAGCGACCTGCTCATCGGTACCAATCAGTCTGTCGTTAAATCCAAGCTTGATGCCATCAAGCAGGGAATCAAAATTTTAAAGGACATCAGCGGCATCGAAAAAATCATTCTGATCACGGCCGGTGAATCCATGCAGGGTTACGGTCACCTCGGTGCCCAGGTAAAAAATATCGGTACCGATTATCCTGCGGCACTGCCCGAAATGATCATGAAAAATGTCCTGGGGGAAGTTGTTCCGGCCGGAAAATCGTGCAGGGATTTGGGCGTCTTTTTCCTGACTGCCGAAGCAGCCGCATCCATCGGCAAAGCCTTTGACGACGGGCAAATACCCGTTCGTAAAATCCTCACTTTAGTAACCAAAGACGGGAGACAGCACCTGATTGAAACCGTCATCGGGACCCCGATTCGGGATATTTTAAATACGTATGGCGTCTCTATCAACGAAGAAGACCGCATTATTTTCGGCGGCCCCATGACGGGTTCAGCCGTATACTCACTGGATCAACCGGTGCTGCCCGACACGGACGGTATCATCGTTATTGATCGGTCCGATGCCGCCTATGCATCGAGTTATCCCTGCATAAATTGCGGAGAATGTGTGAGAGCCTGTCCGGCACGGATACAGGTACACATGCTGGTTAGATTTTTAGAAGCGGGTCATTACGAAGAAGGCGCCGACAACTACGATTTGTTTTCCTGTATGGAATGCGGTCTGTGCAGCTTTGTATGTGTATCGAAAATACCGATATTTCAGTACATTAAATTAGCCAAATATGAAATCGAGCGGGCCAAAACCGCGGAGGCCATGGAAACAACAGAAACAAAAACAATAGAGGCGACGGAGGCAACGGATGGTTGACCAAAAAAAGTTGATTGTTTCGCATGCTCCTTTCTGGCACAACGGCAGCCGAATTACCAATCGCAGTTATCATACCATACTCGCCGCCCTGCCGGCGGTGCTCGCAGGTATATATTACTATGGCATCCCCGGTTTCGGCGTCGTAAGCTTGTCGGTTGCTACCGCAATGCTCTGGGAGTTGGCAATCAACCGGGTGACCAAGCGACCGGTCACCATCGGCGACGGCAATGCCGCCCTGATCGGTCTGCTGCTTGCCATGCTGTTTCCCGCCACGATGCCATGGTGGGCGGTAGTCACCGGTACATTTATTGCCGTGGTGATCGGCAAACAGATCTTTGGCGGCATCGGCAGCAATGCCTTCAACCCGGCAGCCCTGGCAGTGGCTATCATGATGATATCCTGGAAAGATCTTTTCAATTTCGACGGTATGCTGCTGAATTATGATTTTGACTTCGCTGCCGTTTATCCACTGGCACTCGCCAAGCATTTCGGATCGGCCTCCTTGGAATCGCTTCGCTTGGAAGACCTTCTATGGGGCAAACAGATCGGTGGTTTGGGCGCCACCTTCGGCCTGGGTCTCATTGCCGGTGGCATTTATCTGATGCTAAAAGGAATTATCCGCTGGGAAATATCCCTCACATTTCTGGTCGGCGTGTACCTGACTGCTTTAATTTTCAGCCAGACTGATCCGGTCCGGTTTGTCGGACCCGGCGTCCACATGTTGTCCGGTTACACCTTGCTGGGTGCCTTCTTCCTGGCCACCGATGATTCTTCTTCACCGGTAAATACCGTACCGATGCTTATTTATGGTATTACCGGCGGAATAATGACCGTTTTGATTCGCAATATCGGCGCCTACATCGATGGTGTCATTTTGGCCATCCTGGTCATCAATCTTGTCAATCCGCTGCTGGACAAGATCAGGCCGCAAGCTTTGGGAAAGGTTGTGTAAAATGCGTGAAATGATAAAAATGGTGGTCGTCCTTACTATCCTGACTTTTTTTTCGGGAGGTGTGCTGGCCTATCTGCGTAACAGCACCCAGGAACGAATTGATAATCAGGTTCTGGAGTTCGTGAAAGGCCCTGCCGTTCGAACCATTTTCGAAGGGGCCGGCAACAATCCCATCGCCGACCGATTTAACATCAAGGACGGCGACGTTGAAAGGACATTTTTTGTTGGCAATTTCGAGGGCGAGCCCCGGGGCATTGCCTTTGAAACATCCGGTAAGGGCTACGGCGGCGAGGTGGGCTTGATGGTCGGGGTCAACGTTAAAGACAGTGTGCTGTTGGGCGTTGGCGTTACGACGCATGCTGAGACGCCCGGTATGGGCGCCAAGGCCAAAAGTGACCCCAGCTTTGTGTCCCAGTTTAAGGACCAGGCTCTCGGAGAACCATTCAAAGTCACCGCCGACGGCGGTTCCATCAATGCCATCAGTGGGGCCACGATTACCTCCCGGGCCGTCTCGGCGGCAGCCACGGAAGCTAGCGAAATATACCAGAAGCTGAAACCTCAGATCGACGAGAAATTAATGGGCTTTAAAAAATAAGGGGAACTAAATGGCGAAATCTCTGACGCAGGAATTTGTCAAGGGACTGTGGGATGAAGTACCGCCTTTTCGGCTGGTGCTCGGTCTCTGCCCTGTTTTGGCGGTGACCAAATCGGTTGAAAACGGGATCGGAATGGGAGTGGCAACCACATTTGTGCTGGTCGGCTCCAACGTGTTGGTATCAGTACTGCGCACGCTTATCCCGGCAAAAGTTCGGATTGCCTGTTTCATCGTCATCATTGCCACCTTCGTCACCGTGGTCGAGCTTGTGATGCAGGCCTTCGCCTACCCGCTCTTTCTCAAACTCGGCATATTTATACCACTGATTGTGGTCAACTGCATCGTGCTGGGTCGTGCCGAAGCCTTCGCCTCCAAGAACGGCGTGTTGCGCTCGCTGCTGGACGGCCTCGGAATCGGGGTTGGATTTACCTTATCTTTGATGGCGCTTGCCGCCGTCCGGGAATTGCTTGGAACCGGCATGCTTACCATCTGGGTGACACCAATCCAGATATTCGGCCCTTCTTTTCAGCCGTTTTCATTTATGGTCGAAGCCCCCGGTGCCTTCATGGCCCTGGGTCTCATGTTGTGTCTCATGAACCTGGTCGGGAAAAAATAGGAGAAGACAATGGGTGATTTATTTGTCCTTGCCATCAGCTGTATCCTCATAAATAATATCCTGCTGGCCCAATATCTGGGAAACTGCCCCTTTCTGGGAACATCCAAGAAAATGGAGACTGCCATCGGCATGGCCATGGCAGTGGTCTTTGTCCTGGTAATGGCCGGTGTTATCACCTGGATCACCAATACCTATTTCCTGGCTAAGTTCGATCTGGTTTACTTACGCACCGTGGCATTCATCCTGGTCATTGCTTCTCTGGTTCAATTTGTAGAGATGTTTCTAAAAAAGAGCATCCCCGCGCTTTATGCAGGATTAGGAATTTTCTTGCCCTTGATTACCACCAACTGCGCCGTCATGGGTGTCTGCCTGATCAATGTCAATGAAGAGTACAATTTTTTGGAAGCCCTGATGGCATCATTTAGTTATGCCATCGGATTCGGCCTGGCATTGATTCTGTTCGCCGGTGTGCGCGAACGCATCCTGATCGCCCGGGTTCCTCGCCCCCTACAGGACACCTCCATTGCCCTGGTAACCGCCGGCATCCTTTCGCTGTGTTTTCTGGCATTCAAAGGAATGGTTTAGGAATGACGAATTTCGAATGACGATTGACGATTGATTCAGCTTCCCCGGCTCCAAGCCTCATAGCGTTCCAACTACCTATCCTCAGTCACCGTCCTCCTGCTTCTTTGCCATCTGTCATCTATCCTCTGTC
>CAMYLH010000064.1 GCA_947259065.1 uncultured Desulfobacterales bacterium | reverse complement strand
GCGGTAAATTGAATTTTTGGGCCCACTTGCTCAGAGGTGCCGTCAGATGCAGGATATTGGCACCGGTTTTTTGACGAGTGGCTTCGTCCGTAAAATTTCCTTCCGGGCTCATCCGTAAAATCGTCTGCCACATTTTGGCGGCTTCATCTCCCAGAACCCGACGAAATTCTTCTGTCTGCCAGACATAGAATTTGCCTTCTTCCCCCTCGCTGTCTGCATCTTCGGCCGAGTAGAAGGCCCCTTCCTCAGCGGTCATGTCTCGCAGCACGTAGGTGAAGATGTCATCGGCCGTGGCGGCGAACAAGGGGTCTTTGGTAATCTGATAGGCTTCAAGGCAGGCAGTGGCGATCAGGGCCTGGTCGTAAAGCATTTTTTCGAAATGGGGCAGCAGCCATCTGGCATCTGTGGAATAGCGGTGAAAGCCAAATCCGACATGGTCCCAGATGCCTCCCAGACGCATGGCGGTCAATGTCTTTTTTACCATTTCCAATGCATTTGAGTCCCCGCTGCGATGGTAACAGCGCAGCAGGAAGAGCAGCCGGTGTGGCGTCGGAAACTTGGGAGCGGGATCAAAGCCACCGTACTGGGGGTCAAACCCGGGCTTAATTTTTTTATAGGCCTGGTCCAATAGGGATTCATCGGGTCCATCCGCAGCTGCAAACGCAAAAGCCTTGCCCAGTTGGGCGGCAATGCCGACCGCCGAATTTTCGATCTTTTCTTTATCGGCCGTCCAGAGATTCTTGACCTGCCGACAGATGTCAATCAGGCCCGCGCGGCCGGCGCGACTGGTTTTGGGGAGATAGGTAGCGGCGAAAAAAGGTTTTTTGCCCGGGGTCATAAGAATACTCAACGGCCAGCCGCCGCTGCCGGTCAGCATCTGGCAGGCCGCCATATAGACCGCATCGATGTCGGGGCGTTCTTCGCGATCCACCTTAATACAGACAAAGGTGTCATTGAGATATCGCGCTGCTTCTTCATCTTCAAAGGACTCTTTTTCCATGACGTGACACCAGTGGCAGGTGGCGTATCCAATGGATAGGAAAATAGGCTTGTTCTCCCTTTCGGCCAGCTCGAAGGTTTTATCGGACCAGGGATGCCAGTCAACGGGATTATTGGCATGCTGAATCAGATAGGGGCTTTTTTCATGGATGAGATGGTTGGGTGACATAAATGACTCCTGATACATTCTATACAGTCATAGCTCCAGAAATACTCAAGCGTGTTTTGGTCCGCTGAGGAGATTTAGGCAAGCAGGCCGGGATGCCGGGAGGCCAGAAAGCTCGATAGTTGAAAAGCCTTCCTCACCTATAGCCTTCAATTTCCAGCTTCCCATCCTTATGGCCTCCCCGCCTTCAGGCCTTTCGGTTAATATAGACATGAAGATGGTGGTTCGCAACAGGGGCAATATTTTAGGGGTTTTTGTAACCGTTCGAAGGTTCAAGGTTCAGGCCAGCCGCTGGTTGCCGTAGCGACCAGTTTAATCGAGAAAGAAACCGTGCCATTTTGGCGTAGTTTCATACGAGTGGTTCTGGCTTGGGTTCATGCAGACTTCTGCTTCGTTGATCCGTGAACACTGTGCAGCCGAGTCATTGCCGTGTCGAGGCCGGTGGAGAATTATGAAAGAATAGTACGATTAGAGGATATTATTGCGGTAGGGTAACCTTGTCTCCGGCCCACAGGGACTGCAGCCACAGAAGTAGCAGCGAGCTTGAACCCTGGAACCCTGAACTTCTGAACCTGTGAAAATTTCCTCCATTAAAAAAGGGCAACACCACCGGGTATTGCCTTTTTATTGCCACCGATTTTAAACTATCAACCGCAGCCGCTGCTGGCGCTGCCACAGCTTGAACATGAACCTCCCTGGTTGAATTCAATGCTGGAGTTGATTTTAAATCCATATCCCATAAAATCGATGGATACGGGCTGGGCTTTTTCATCAAACTCTTTATCCATTATAAATTGGAAGCCGTTCACATCATAGGAATTATCTGTGTCTTTGGGCTCATCCAGAGCCATTGCCAATGATGGACCGCCTCAGCCCCCTTCGTTTAAAAAGATGCGAATGGGAACGACATCTCGATCCTTAAAATACTCTGCAATTTGCTGGCTAGCTGCTTCCGAAATTTCAACCATAACACCCTCCTTGGACTAAAAATATGATCAGATTCATTGAACCTGATGAAGACTACCTGATCGTCAAAGTGATCTTAATGGTAATTACGGGGACCTGTTTTGTCAATGGCTAATCTTCAGCCGCCGAACAGGTATGTGAACCGGAGTTTATCGCAGCGATTGGATATATTCCTGGTAGACCTTTAAATCCCCCGCTGAAAAAAGCATGAATATCACTTTCTTAATGGTCGGGTTATTTTTGAGAAAGGCGCAGGCGGTGTTTACGGCGATTTTACAGGCTTCTTCGATGGGATATCCGTAAACCCCGCAGCTAATTGCCGGAAAGGCGAGGGAATGAATATTATTTTCAGCGGCAAGCTTCAGGCTGTTTTGGTAACATCCGGTCAGAAGTGTTTTATCCCGTGGCTTTCCGCTGTAAATCGGTCCGACCGTATGAATGACATAACGGGCTGCAAGATTGTATCCTTTGGTAATTCTGGCTTCGCCGGTCGGACATCCACCCAGCGTCCGGCACTCTTTTACGAGAGCGGGGCCGGCGGCTCGATGAATGGCACCGTCGACACCGCCGCCACCCAAAAGAGATGAGTTGGCTGCATTGACTATGGCATCCACCGCGAGCTTGGTGATATCCCCCTGCCGGATTTCTATTTTGTCAAGGATGTCCTTTTCCATGGTAACCCCCTGACCCGGTCAAGCCGGGGAGAATTGAGAATCGACAATATTCAATAAAATTAAAGGTCATACAGTGTCTCATCCCTTTGCGGCGCCGGTCGTTTCTTTGCGGCTGCACCTCCTTTTTTTTCGGGCAACAGAAACGGCTCTTCACCTTCCAAAAGATCTCCCATCTCGGCTTCAATCGCATCGGGATCCTCGCCGGCTTCCATGCGCTTTAAAGCCTCCTGCATGCCGGCGCCGAGTTCAAGCCCGGTCATGTCCGTAAGTTTGCGCATCAAATTGGCGGCCTGACGAGGATCGTCTTCGTTGATACTTTCGGCTTCACCGGCCAGCATTTGCATGGCTTTTTCCATTTTGCTTTCATCAAAGGGCAGATCATCCATATCACCCTCTTCTTTGGCTTTACCGGTAAACGAAAAAGCCGACATTTGTCTTGACAGTTTCTTGGTTTTACATTTAGGGCAAGTAGGCTTTTTAGTCGTATTGATCGTCTTTGAGAAAAAGTTGAAAATCGTATTGCAATCCTCACAATAGAATTCATAAATCGGCATAAGGTCTCCTTCCCGTCTTCATGTCGGTTCAAAATCCATAAGGTTTCGAAAGAATATTAAATTCTGATAAAATCTTTGTCAACCGATTTGCCATTCGATGGCCTGAAATTTGTTGTCGGCATATTTAGCGACAAACCACCCACCGCCAAAACGCAACAGGCAATATACAACAAACAACCGGCAAGGATTGACTTGCCGACCGGCATCTGCTATGCCACCGGGGATTAAATCTTTGCAGAAAGGACATTGATATTATGGAAAGAACACTTTCGATTATTAAACCCGATGGAGTCCACCGTGGTCTTATTGGAGAAGTTGTCAACATGCTTGAACAGAACGATCTGAATATCGTGGCCATGAAAATGCTGTACATGACCAAGCCGCAGGCCGAAGGCTTTTATGCCGTGCACCGAGAAAGACCTTTCTTTGAGAGCCTGACTGACTTCATGAGTTCCGGGCCCGTAGTCGTCATGGTTCTGGAAGGGGAAAACGTCATTGCCAGATATCGCGATCTGATGGGCGCCACCAATTACAAAGAAGCTGCCGATGGTACGATTCGACAAAAGTTTGCCACCGACATTGAAAAAAATGTGGTTCACGGTTCCGATGCACCCGAAACCGCATCATTTGAAATATCCTACTTTTTCAATCGATTTGAAATTATTCGTTGATGCCCGACAAAATTAACCTCAAAAACATAGCCATCGTTTTGCACCGTACGCGGCATCCTGAGAATATCGGGGCTGCCGCCCGGGCCATCCGCAACATGGGCATCGGACAGTTGGTTGTCGTCGATCCCCAAAACTGTGACCTGACCAAAATCTGCCGCATGGCAACTCACGCGGCCCTGGATGTGGTTGAGCAGATGAAGGCTTACGACACTTTAGATGAGGCGCTGGCCGATTTTAATTTCGTGGTTGGCACGACCGCCCGCTTGGGTGGTCAACGCAAGGTTATCAGTTCGCCGGCAAAACTGGGCCAGAAGCTATTTCCCATATCGCATCGAAATCGGATTGCCATCCTTTTCGGTCCCGAAGACCGCGGACTTACCAATGTAGACATCCGTTTTTGCGATCTGCTGGTCAACATACCGACGGCCGAATTTTCATCACTCAATCTGGCCCAGGCGGTCATGATCATGTCTTATGAGTTGTTTAGCTTTAGCCGCGGCAAGACCGGCGAGTTTGCTCCCCGTCTGGCCAACCGGTATGAGCTTGAGGCGATGTATGAGCAGTTAAAAGACGCCCTGATTCGTATCAGCTTCATCAATCCGGATAATCCGGACTATTTTATGAACAACCTGCGCCATTTTCTTTCCCGTTTGCAGCTGCGGGCCAAGGAGGTCAGAATCGTGCGCGGCATCTGCCGCCAGATTATCTGGTATGGTAAGAAGTGCTACCGGGACGGGCTGGAGGAAAAGAATACGAACTCTAAATAAAAATGAATATGAAGTTCAGACCTCGTTGAATAGTTTACTAATCAACCCATCAACGATATTTGAAGGCTAAACTTACCTGCTTTCTCCCACCCTCTCAACATCCCACCGTCACATCTTCTTTTTTCCCACTTCAGTCTAGTCGGTATCGGTTTTCAGTACCGCCAGAAAGGCCGATTGGGGGATCATCACCTGGCCGACCATCTTCATTCTTTTTTTCCCCTTTTTTTGCTTTTCGAGCAGTTTGCGTTTGCGTGTAATGTCTCCGCCGTAACATTTGGCGGTGACGTCCTTTCGGAAAGCGGATACGGTTTTGCGGGCGATAATGTTGCCGCCGATGGCCCCCTGAATTGCTATTTTAAACATCTGCCGTGGAATTTCATCCCGCAGTTTTTCACAGGCTGTCCGTGCTCTTGTAACGGCATTGTCTCTATGTACCAGTTGGGATAGGGCATCTACCCGCTCCCCGTTGATGAGAATGTCCATTTTGACAAGGTCCGTCTGCCTGAAATCAATGATATCATAGTCAAAGGAACCGTATCCCTGGGTGATCGATTTGAGCCTGTCATAGAAATCATATATCACCTCCGCCAGAGGTATCTCAAAAATCATCTCGAGACGATCGCTGGTAAGATATTGATAATTTTTATTGATTCCGCGCCGTTCCAGGCAAAGCTTCATTACCGCACCCATATAGCGATCCGGCACGATAATAGCGGCCCGGATAAAAGGCTCTTTGGTGAGCTCGATGAGCGTGGGATCAGGATAAAGAGCGGGATTGTCAATGGTTGCTTCCGTGCCGTCGCTCATTAATAATTTATATCGAACCGACGGTGCGGTCAGGATGAGGGAAAGCCCGTATTCCCGTTCGAGCCTCTCCTGGACGACTTCCAGGTGCAGCAAGCCTAGAAATCCGCAGCGAAAACCGAAGCCCAGAGCAACGGACGTGTCTTTTTCATAGATCAGGGCCGCATCGTTTAGCTTCAGCTTTTCAAGGGCGACTGCCAAATCTTCATAACCATCGGAAGCCACCGGGTAGATGGAAGAAAATACCACCGGTTTTGCTTCCTTGAAGCCCGGCATGGGTGCATCGCACGGCTCACGTTTTAATGTGATGGTGTCGCCGCAGCGAGTATCGCTGACGGTTTTGATTCCGGCAATCATATAGCCGACCTGTCCGGCGGATAGTTCTTTCTGTTTGATCATGTCCAGCTGGAATATCCCGACTTCCTCAACTTTGTAAGCGGCATTATTGTGCATAAAGGAAATGACATCGCCCTTAGAAATCCGCCCCTGAAACACGCGAAAGTGCACCACCGTGCCCCGATAAGAATCATAGTGTGAATCAAAAATCAGCGCCTTTAACGGTTGGGCGGGATCTCCGGACGGCGGGGGCAATTTTTGAACGACTGACTCCAGGACGTTTTCGATCCCAATGCCCTCTTTGGCGGAAACTAAGATAGCGTCCTCGGGATCAAGACCGAGATCGTCATGGATCTGCAATTTTACCCGATCGATATCCGCGGACGGAAGATCAATCTTATTGATCACCGGAATAATTTCCAGATCGTGTTCCATGGCGAGGTATAGATTGGCCAGGGTCTGGGCTTCAACTCCCTGGCTGGCATCGATCACCAGCAGGGCACCTTCGCAGGAGGCCAGAGAGCGGGAGACCTCGTAAGTAAAATCCACGTGTCCGGGGGTGTCGATCAGATTCAAAAAGTATGACTTTCCATCCCGGGCGGTATAGGGCAGGCACACCGTCTGACTTTTAATGGTGATACCCCGTTCCCGTTCTATGTCCATCGTATCGAGGATTTGGTCCTGAAAATCCCGTTCGGCTATGATGTCCGTGATCTGGATCAGACGGTCCGAGAGGGTGGATTTACCGTGATCAATATGGGCGATGATACTGAAATTTCGTATGTTTTGCATAAGTTCGATTCTAGAAAAAACGTGATGGCGTTTTCGATTTCTCGATTTATCGGAATGGGGTTGCCATCATGCTAAAAGAGAGTTGACACCACCGCTGTTTCCGGCTATACTGTGCCACTATAATTAATAAATTTAGGCTTTTACCAATTTTTCCGGGTGGCTGTCAAGTCTACAGTCACTGAATATATTTCAGATCGAGAATTTCCATGATTCCAGCCAAAGGTGAAACCCGTATCTTAATCGTCGATGACGATGTTGCCGTACGCAATACCATGTATGAATACATCACATCCGCCGGATATTATTCCAAAGCGGTTCCCTGTGCGGAAGATGCCCTCGATTTATTGGGAAAGGACAAGTTCCACGTCGTTGTCACGGATATCATGCTGCCTGCCATGGGTGGCCTGGAGCTCACAAGATTAATCAAAAGGAACAATACGTCCGATGTTATCGTTATGACCGGCTACAGCGATGACTATTCCTACGAAGAAGCGATTAATATCGGCGCCAGCGATTTTGTCATTAAACCGGTTCGGCTCGAAGAACTGCTGCTGCGGCTAAAACGGGTGCTCAAAGAGCGCGCGCACACCAATGAACGGATCAGGATGATGGAGAAGCTGCAGAAGCTCGCCATCACCGACGGCCTCACTAGACTTTATAATTCAAGGTCATTCTACTCCCAGCTGGAATTGGAGATCGACCGCTCCAATCGTTATCAGCACCCGCTCACATTGTTGCTGCTCGACATCGATCGCTTCAAAGATTACAATGATAGATTCGGCCATCTTGAAGGCGACAAGGTCCTGGTTCGCTTCAGCCAGATCATTAAATCCTGTTTGAGAACCAATGACTCCGCTTACCGTTATGGTGGCGAGGAGTTTACGGTAATACTACCGGAAACTGCCGGTGAGGAAGCCATGACTGTTGCTCAGCGAATTCGAGCTGCATTGGAGGCTGAGCCGTTTTCACCTAAGAACGGAGAAGCCGTGAAGGTCACCATCAGTATCGGGGTCACCGAATACAACCCCAAAGAAGAATTGACCACCTTTATTCAGCGGGCCGATCAGGCGATGTATCGTTCAAAGCGCAGCGGGCGCAACAAGGTTTCCATGCTGTATGCGGAAGCATCTCCGGAAGCAGCAGGTAAGAGCTAACCCGGATAAACCGGCCTCCGGCTCGTAAAGCCTACGGCTCGGAGAGAAATAACAAATTACAA
>CAMYLH010000063.1 GCA_947259065.1 uncultured Desulfobacterales bacterium | reverse complement strand
TCTTCAGTTTTACCGCACATGCCTTTTACTGTGCAGCCTTCGTTCTTGGCAGTTTCCTGACATTGATAACAAAACATGAATACTCTCCTTTGTTTAATTTGGTTTTCGGTTGTCTTTTTATGTAGACGGTGGTCGGTTTGCCCTTTCTCCGAATCAGTTTTCACAGTTAACAGTAATGCCGATCGGTGAATTATCAATATTTAAACTATATATGCCTTATTCTGGCGATACTTTCATTGATATAAGTCAAAATTTGGGATTTTCTTTGAAAAAAAGAGAAATATTGATGAAATGATCGGCGCAAACCCCTGAGAAGGACCTGTGATCGATGAGGGTAAAAGAGCTTGACTTAAAAGCATCAGTTGGGCGATGGTCGAGGTCGTAAATCCACCTTGTATGTTAAAAAAATACGGAATTATAACCCAAAAAAAAGGTAATATCGACGCCGGTGGATATTGCATTATAAGCCGTGAAAACATCCAATTCATCCTGTTGATCATGTCGAATAAAAACTGAAATTAAAAGGAGTTCACCATGGAAAAACTGATCATCACCGCCGCCATCACCGGCAGCCGGATTACGCGCGACATGACGCCCCACATCCCCATCACAACGGCGGAGATCGTCCAATCGGCCGTCGAGTGTTGGGAGGCGGGGGCCGCCGTAGTTCACATCCACGTGCGTGATCCGGAGACCGGTTTGGGCACCCAAAGTTTGGAGATTTTCAAACAGGTCGTTAAGCCTTTGCAGGAGAAAACCAATTTAATCCTGTGTTTGACCACCAGCGGAATTCCGGGCAGAAATCTGCCGACCGAGGAGCGCTTGGCACCGCTGGAGTTGAAACCGGAACTGGCCTCGTTCGATGCGGGCTCCATCAATCTGGGACCTTCCGTTTTTATAAATTCACCCGCATTCCTTGAGAGTGCCGCCGCAAAAATGAAAAATATGGGCGTCAAACCCGAGCTTGAAATATTCGACCTCGGTATGATCGTCACTTGCCTGCGTATGAGAGGCGAGGGAAAGCTGGCAGAACCGCTTCACTTCCAGTTTGTTTTGGGAACCCCATGGGGTGCGCCGGCCACACCGGAGTCTCTTTTGCATTTACATCAGCATATTCCGCAGAATTCCACCTGGTCCGTCATCGGCATCGGCAAAGGACATCTGCCCATGTCCATGATGGCCCTGATCATGGGAGGCCACATCCGCGTCGGTATGGAAGACAATATCTACTATTCCAGAGGCGGTTTGGCCAAAACCAACGCCCAGTTTGTCGAACGCATTGTTCGGATTGCGGGTGAGTATGGGCGGCAAGTTGCCGCGCCTGATGAAGCGCGACGGATATTGAATTTGCTTTGATGCTGCCAAAGTCAAGGAATGGATTCTTATTTAATATTGTTTGTCTGACAGGATCAACAGGACGAATTGGATTTTTTCACGGTTTCTTCCGGAAACCGGGAATTCAAAACCCACGAATGATCCTGTAAATCCTACCTGTCCTGTGACATGCAAAACCATCGCACCGGGGTCTATATTGAATTGAACTCAAAAAAAAGGTGATAAAGTGCTATTTAAACTTGATAAAGATTCAAAGAAGATTATTGCAACCATCCAACGAAATGATATGTCTGAAAAATATGAATGTTCACTTCTATCATGTGATAATCCTGTTTGCGCCTGCCACACTGTTTACTTAAATCTTTCCCCATTGCGAGATGAAAATAAAAAAGGTCATCTGTTATCTTCCCATCGTATTGATATTGATGTAATCGAAAAAAAGCTAGGCTATCAGAATAAAAAGAAAATCCCTAAAGATGATTTGGCCTTTGCGGAATTTTTTCTATCCAAATTGGGCGATAGTGATTACCAGTTTTTGTATGAAAGATATGTTGTCTATAAAAACAATATTACCGAAAAAGCAAATCTTGATGCCATAGATGCCTATTTTGAATATGAGGAGGTGGAAAAAGAGGGGTTAATGTATGCATACAATGACGTTCTGCCATACGGTGACCAGATGATAGTTACCATTGACGGCCAAAATTGCATTATCTTAGACCAGTATTGTTTATTACCCAAGTGCGCATGCACGGACACAGTTTTGAATATTATGTCCGCAGACAAATTTAGAGAAGCAGGAGCAGAATTGGGTGC
This sequence comes from uncultured Desulfobacterales bacterium, assembly GCA_947259065.1. Classification (GTDB taxonomy): domain Bacteria; phylum Desulfobacterota; class Desulfobacteria; order Desulfobacterales; family JAFDCJ01; genus JAFDCJ01. The sequence goes on along the minus strand of CAMYLH010000063.1, from coordinate 5,806 downwards.
TGTGTCATTGACATATGCCAAAAAATCGTGGAAGGCACTTGAAGAAATTTCCTTGCCTATATCTGTGAAAGCATTGAGATCAGCCATCGAGGGTCAGATCCCTGATTTTTATGAGAGATTGCGCAAAAGGCACTTAAAGCTCAAAGGAATTTATGGTCACTGCAAAAAGAGAAATTTTTCGCCTAAGCAGCCGATACAGGTCTCAAAAGTCGGTCGAAATGATCCCTGCCCATGTGGCAGCGGGAAAAAATTTAAAAAATGTTGTTTGAGATAATTCCTTATTAGGCAATGGCGAATTAGTCGAGCGGATCATCAAAGAAGCTGAAGCCAAAATTAAAAATCAACTGCCGGTTAAGAAACATCATCAAAAGATTGATAAATTTATAGCCCAAATATGTAACAGTGAAAATGTATCCATGGCAGAATTAATAGCGGGCAGCCGGCTCAAGGAGGTAAGCAGTGTTCGAGCCCGGATTGCGGCTGGACTGGTAAAGAGGCAGGGTTATATTAGCCGAAGTTGCCAGGCGGGTTGGGGTATTCACCTCGGGCATATCAAAAATCCTAAACAGGAGGATTCAATAAATAAGTCAATTAGGACGTCACGTCTATTTTACGCGCAACAACCTGTGGGAGGCCTTGTGGAGCATCGGCATTTTGTGGCTGTATCCGAATGGCCTCCAAAGTGGAAGTACAGAACGATTAGGTCGCGAAAAAAAGACTGAGGGAGATTACGCTAGTTCTTTAGCTCATCTTTAATGGCGAAACCTATCTTTTCTAAGGTAAATGGTTTCTTTACAAAACCTCCCGCGCCCAATCTTTGAGCTTCCCTGACCTCATCTGTTTCAGCAAATCCGCTGGCTATGACTGCTTTTTGATTCGGATGAATCTTTATCACGCGCTCGTATGTCTCACGGCCGTTTATACCCGGGTCCATAATCATATCGAGCAGTATTAAATCCACGGTATGCTCTTGTAAGTATTCAACAGCTTCCTCACCGTTGGAAACGGCTTCGGTTTTATAGCCCAAGAAATTTAACATATCACAGACTATCACTCTTTGGGTTTCTTCATCGTCAACAACCAGAATCGTCTCTCCGGCTCCTTTATAGTCTCCAAGCGGCAGTGATAATTCCCGATCGGCTAATGCTTTTCTTGTGATTGGAAAATAAAGTTCAAATGTGGTGCTGCTTTCGGTGCTCTGAACATCGATATAGCCTTCGTGATCCTGCACCACATTCCATACCACTGCCAGACCCAAACCGGTACCGCTTCGGCCCATCACCTTTTTCGTATAGAAGGGTTCGAAAATTCTCTCAAGATCATCTGATGTTATTCCCGGACCGTCGTCGGATACCGCCAGGACCACATATTCACCGGTCCTCACATCGTCATACCCTTTTAGGGGTTTATCTATATAACGATTCGCAGTCGATATGGTAACATTACCGCTACCGGCAACAGCCTCCGATGCGTTTGACACCAGGTCTATGACTACCTTTCTGATATGCGCGTGGGAACCGGTTATGTTCAGCAGACCTTTATGGAGTTTGGTCTTGACCATGACTTCAGGATAATTCGCTTTGTGCTTATGAAACTCCGGAGTATGCCAATAATCTTTGATTATATTATTGAGGTTCAAAGGCTCTTTCACTGTTGCCACACCTCTGGCCACAGTTAATAAATCCTGGACGATGGCAACCGCTCTGTGTCCGGCCTCCAGTATGGTTTCAATCGGTTTCCTGAATTTGCTGTCTTCAGGTAAATTCAGCAAAAGCAGCTCCGGGTAGGTTACAACTCCCGACAGGACGTTGTTCAAGTCATGCGCGACACCACCTGCCAAAAGCCCCATGGATTCCATTTTCTTTAACCTTACGATCTTTTCTTGACTCTCTCTTAATGCATCTTCGGCCCGCTTGCGCTCGGTTATGTCGTGGACAATCGAATACAGAAGTTCTCTGTCATTTATGGTAATCGGGCCGCTATATACTTCAACATCTCGAATTTCACCACTTGCCAAAAGGTGCTTAAAGTAAAATTGTCGGCGTTTTTCCCTCTTTGCGCGCTCCATTTCCTGAAACACTTGCTCGTCTGTTAGCATATTTAGGCGAGTAATCTTTTTGCCAATGAGTTCTTCATAGCTCCAACCATAAAAGGCAATTGCTGCCGGATTTGCATCTACTATGTCCCACCGTTCCGGATCAATCAGCAGCATTATTGAATGATTATTATTAAATAGACTTCGATATCGCTTTTCGCTTTGCCGCAATACCTCTTCAGTTCGTTTAAGATCAGCGATATAATTTGCCAATGTTCTTAATACCAGCAACCAGATTAATAATAAGGCCGGTACGACAGCAGTCACCGATATAACAGCAAAAAGCCCCTGCCGGTAACGCCTTCTGATCGAAACTTGTATACGGTTTTCAAGACCATGTGAAATTTGTTCTATTCCTTTGCGGTAAAGCAGTTTTTCTCTCTCATAATTCAGGCTTGACAGTAAAGCACTAGCCGCTTCAGCATTTCCGGCTTGTATCAAATCAAAGCTTTGGTTTTCCATGGCAACAAGTATTTCGTTTGCACTGTCGATCATGGCCGCTGCTTCAGTTATGAAGGTCTCGGGCGCCATTTTCTTAGCTTCTTTTATCGCGGCATCCAGCAGTGGTTCATACCGTCGATAGCGTTCTATCCACGTCGATTCTCCGGTAGCCGCTGCCATCCGAGCTGACATTGTTAGTATTTCGTCATAATGAAGAATAATACCATTCAACCCTCGAAGCCTGAGAGTTATTTGTTGAGTACTTTTTGATTCCTGGTAGGAACGCCAGATGAGGTAGCCGAAAACTACGAACAGCATCATTGTAATGAGCAGCGAAATAGTTAAGGCTATTTTGGGTGAAAAATTTATCGATTTGGTATTAACAGCTGCCATTGCTTCCACCGTACTTCTTGTTGTTGGTTAATCGCTCATTTCATCATGCGATTGGAGCAGCAATCTCTGCCATCTTACCTTTGACAAGAGGGGTTTCATTGCCAAGGACGGCCTTTAAATAGCCTGTCAGTAGACAGAGTTGTGAGTGCTCCTCCCGCAGAGCAGGAAGCTTCAGGTAGCCCCCCGGAGGGAGTGTTAACATTGGGAAAGCTCCATTGGGGCCCACTTAAAACATTATTTGAATTCAATACTATTTCTGACCGGCACCATTGAATCTTTCCGAATTCACCACTGGAAGCGGTAAGTTTAAAAAAAAATTAGTTATAAGCCGTTTGCCTAAACCCATCAGGATATCTAAAAGCAAAACCCCATCTCCAGAACCGGAGACAGGGTTTATTGATTCATCCATATCCTTTGCCCTTTGAGTTATGGTTGGTTCTCCAGGGTAAGTCCAGGTTAGTTTCGCAAAATCAGATCAAATTGTCAAGATTATTGAACAGCTGAACCATTTTTGATCGCTAAAAAACTTCAAACATCCGCGATGACCTTGCGTAATTGATCGCCATTGGTTTTCCACCAGTTGAACAGGATCGATAGATCGGTGGCGATGTTGAAATGGCGGACGCCCATATCCAGGTAGTACTTGGCCTCATCGACGCTGTTTATCTCGGCCCGCGGGGGTATACCCATTTTGATCGCCGTCTCAAACACCCGCCGTTCAACTGCTTTGACCTCCGGCGAATTGCGGGCGCCCGGCCGTCCGATGCTCATCGAATAGTCTACCGGTCCCCATTGAATCATATCAATTCCCTTTACGGAAAGAATCTCTTCCAATCGTTCGACGGCTAAGTGTTTCTCGATCATAATCATCACGACGATGTCTCTAAGCGCTTCGACATAGTCGCTTGAGCCACCGTACCCCATGTAGGCGAAACGACGCGCGCCAACACCATGGATGCCCTGATCTTCGGGCGTGTCGGGACGTACGATTCGCACGCACTGCTCAACCTCTTCGACAGTGCGGCAATCGGCAAACAAGACTCCCTGGAAACCGGATCCGATCCCGCGCTGGGCAAGAAAGCCGCGCGGTTCCTGGTCGATCTTGATGACGGCAGCCATGTCATACAATTCCGCCGCCCGGCAAAAGTTATCCAGGGCATACAAATCAAACGGGGCATATTCGGCCAGAAACTCAACGTAATCATATATGCCGGTATGCCCGATCGCCTCCACCACAGACGGCCAACTACTGTGGACCCGGGTGCCGACAGAGGGTTTTGCGGCCTTTAGCAATTCGCGCAGTTTGTTTTTTTTCATTTGGTTTACCTCGGTCTTAGTTAGTTGCGGGCAACAGGCGGCCCTGATCATTAAATTGGAATTCCAGCGGCGCTGCGTCGACAGTGATATCTTTCTGTGCTCGCAGCTCGGGCAGCAAGGCCTCGGTGGCCCAAAACGTTTCCAATTCACCGGTATTGACAATGCGGGCCATGCGAAGACGGTTAGGGTCCGGAGTCCGGTTTAAAGCGACTTCAAGTGCCAGCCTGTCATTTTCAACGGCAATCGGCATGCGGGCGGAGCGCAGGACTCCCGAGGTAAAGGCATTCAGGTAGGTGGCATCCCAGTCGATACTGTCGACCACCCGGCGGGTGGTCAAATCAGCCATGCCGATGCCGGTGGCGTTTCCGTGGGAGTGCGGTGTCAGGTCCAGTACGACCAGGATGCGATAATCCGGTTTGCGTAGACCGCCTTCCCGGCGCCAGAAACCGATGACGTTGGGATCCATGCCGGCACCACTGACGTTTTTGCCCATTTCATCCACCAGCAGCACATCCAGATCGTCAAGTGGAATCCTCGGCAGTAGTTTCCAAGCTGTTTCCAGGAACTGGCGGTCAACCTCAACAAATTCTTGCGGTCTAGCCAGTTTGAGCGAGTGGGTGCCGCCCAGTGCGTTTTCAGTTACGGCCAGGATTTTGCACAGCCCGGATTCGACCTCCGAACGAAACGCTGTATGGGGCTTGATGCGATTGATTGCCACGATATGATCGGCATCCAGCGCATCTTTGGCAAAAAAGACTTCGGCCCCGGACGCCACCCGCCCCAACGATACGACATCCATGCTGGATACGACCGGGGCGCCGACGCTGCTTTCGGTGATTCCCAATTCTGCCAGCACCTGCCGTTGTCCTTCGGCCGTCCCCCCGCCGTGTGATCCCATGGCCGGAATGATAAATGGTTTCAGCAGCAATGATTTGAGGCATGCGACGGTCGCGGTTACCAGATCTTTGAGATCATGCGTCCCCCGCGATCCCACGGCAACAGCCACCGTCTGCCCCGGCGTAATTCTGCCGGCAGGGTCAAAATGGGCAAACACCTCGTGCACGGAGGCTTTAACATCGGGGAGCGATGTAACATTGAATTTTTGCTTCACGCTGTAAATTACGGGAAATTGCATGGGTTATGTCCCTTTCAAAGATTAGACTGAATGGGCCTCGCGCTCAAGGCGTCTTCGTTTTTTTCGTCTCCAGCTTCGAATCTGGGAGACGATGGTAAAAATAAGAAATATCAACAGAATACCAGAACCGGAATCAGATTTTACGGCGGCGGAAGTGATCGGCATGTGTGACGGACAGTTGCGCGCAATAAATGGGCCTGTGCTAAAATCGTAAGGACATGCAGGTCAATCCGCCGTCCATTTTATGCACTTCGCTGGTTTCCAGCTCTATTATTTCAAATCCAAGAACCTTAAGTTGTTTGCGGGTACCGGGGAATCCAGCGGGTGTCAGAAGGTGTTCGTTGACCAGCAGCGTATTGGCAGCATAGGCCTCGGCCTCTTCCACCACAATTTTATCATATCCATTGAATTGCTCACATTCAGCA